>JASHSD010000293.1 GCA_030036985.1 Bryobacteraceae bacterium | reverse complement strand
CGTGCGCAACGCAACAATCTACGCGCTGACGATACCAAACCTCAAGCGAGAAGTGCGTTTTGGTCTTGCCCAACAATGGAAACAAAAGATCAAGGGCGGCGATGAGGAATTCACCGCCGGGTTGGCTGAGTTCGTTCAGGACTACAATTGGGAAACGGCGCATAAGCTAAAAGGTGTTGGCCATATGGTAACGACTGAGGAACTCGATTCATTCATGAAGCTCGTGGAAAGAAGGCACGCGGAGATAGTGGGATCGCTTCTTCTGGCCTACGGATTTGCCCGCGCCCCGAGGGTGGAATCCGGACAACCTGACGTGGAAGCGGCCGCGGTCGCTGTTTAAGGATTATCGGCAAAGGAGCGCTATGTATCAATCGCTAAGTGTTTCCGGGCTTCTCACGCTTGACCTGCATGCCCTCAATAACGAAGGATCTGAAGGTAACACCATGATGACCCGAATGGTCGATACCATCGACCAGAAGGGCGTGAAGCACACGGTGAATGCGATTTCCGGCGACATGTTCAAACACATCGTCGTCGAGCACCTGCTCGGTGAAGCAAAAACGCACGGGCTGCCTCTGTGTTCCGGTTGCAGGGCCTTCAACGCCAATCGAATTTGCGCCGACGCCGACTTTATGAAAACTCCCGGCTGGGATGAAAAGACGCCCGAAAGCGCCATCCTTCGCGGTGTGCTCGAACGCTGCGTCATTGATGACTGTGCGGGCATTCTGATCACCGGTAAGATTGGCAAGGAACGCTCCATTGCCAGGAAATCCTGCGTCGAAATCGGCTGGATCGTGGGGCGCCCGGGAACCGTTACAGAGTCGTATTTTCACGCCAAATATGTTCCGGAGGGGCGTGGCGGCGGCTCGGGCCAAGGTGAGAACCTCGGTCAGAACATCTTCCATAGGCCCGCCTCGTCGGGGCAGTATGCGTTTGTCCTTAGTCTTGACTTCTACAAAATCGGTCGCAATGATATAACGTTAGCGAACGACGTTGGGGAATCACAGCGAAAGCAACGTATGGCGGCCCTTGTACGCAGTGTTATCAACGCCATCGTCAAGCCCACGGGCGCCCACCGCAATACGCAGAGCCCGCATGTTGTTGACTTCTCCGGTGTCATCGCCACCTCATCTTCCACGCTACCTGCCCCGGCGGTAAGCGCCCTGAACACGTCCTATGAAAGCGAAATCGAACGGATTGTGACCGCGTTGAATGGCCTCAGCATCGGCGGCGGCGCCGTAGCAATCCAGCGTTTTGGCAGCCTGGGGCATTTTGCCGAGGAGATGGCAAAGATCGAACGTTCAGTGGCAGCTTGAAAACATGACGCAACGATACACGTCGACGACGCCGGACACTAATGCACGCCCCTCCCAATGGCTGGTGGCTGCGTATCGCCCAGTCGCAATGTTCTCGCTTCGGATGACTCACTCCACAAGCAAAGGCGGCAAAACACTCGTTGTACCGACGCCTTATGCGGTGAAGATGGCGCTGCTCGACGCGTGCTTTCGGCGATTTCCAGCAACATTAGCTTTGGCGCAGGCCCGGAACGTCTTTGATTGGGTCAGGGCTCGTGAAGTGCGCATCCGCCCTCCCAAGCACTGCCTGGTAACCAACACGTTTGTTAAGGTGCTCGATTGGAATCGAGATGGAGAAGATCCTTTTCGTCAGACGATCACGTACAGGGAATTTGCATTTTTTGCAGGCGATGAGATGCTGATTGCCTTGGCGGCAGATGGGTTGAATTCCGATCAGCAACGCACGATTACCGAGGTATTCGCCCACGTCAACAGTTTGGGTAAACGAGGTGGATTCGTGCAGTTCACCGGTACAGAGCTCTATGACGGAGAGCTGCCTTGGGGATTTACGCTGCCGCGCGCCAAACTTACCCCAAACCAGATTATGGGTTATCTATTGACGCATGCACTTGATGACTTCGGCCCAGCTCTGTGTGACGCGACAAACGGCTTTGATCGGGTGAGTACATACGGAGCGGGCACTATAAAGCTCGGGGAGCATCGCGTGCTAACTTCAACCGCGATACCCTACAGGAGAAAAACATCGTCAAAGCACTTTACCTGGTATGAGCGCAGCGCCGCGTCTTAGCGTGTGCAAAATTTTCAGAAGTACCTCGTGTCCGATGCGCTCAACGCTGTCGGCCATCGCCGCATCGCGGACCGAGAGCGGTTTGGCCGGCCTCAGGATTTACTGCACACGCACCAGCCATTCCAGAGATCAATAGCATGAAAGCACTTGTGGCGGCAGCTCCAGAATTCCGGAGGCGGCCGTCAATCAGCGGGCCCGGAGGGGATTGACGGTCCTGAGGCCGGCGAAGTCTTTCTCGTTGTCGGTGACGACGATGCAATCGTTCGCCTCGGCGATTGCGGCGACGATCATGTCGAGGGGACTCCGGGGTTTCCCTGACGCGGTTCCGGCGGCCATCAATCACTCCCAGATCAGCGCCGCTTTTTCGTCGAACGGGAGCACGCGACCGGCGAAGAGCGCCTGAGGACCTTCGGGACCGGAGAACCAACGATCCAATTCTCTGCGCTACTTTTCTCTGCATTTCTTTGCGCTTCTTTTCTTTGCGCTTCTTGCCCGAGGGTTTTTCCAGAAGGCCTCGCCGGGCCTCGGCGACCGTGAGTGAGGATATGAACAGGTCGTGGTCGGCCCGTTCGGACATCCATGCGACAGCGCTTCCGAAGGCAGGGGTTTGGTCACATTACCGATGATGTTGGTGTCGAGGAGATAGCGGCTCACAGATCGACTCTGCGGAGAGGAGTGGCCGGGCGATTCAGATTGAGATCGGCACCGCGAGGGGCGACCGACGCAGTGCGTTCAGGATGCCGCCTTTTTTGGGCGGCTCTCCCGAGATTGTGCGGTGTACCGCGGCGCGAATCCGGACCGAATCCGGGTTTTCGTCGGGAAATCGGCCGTCGGCATTGAGACCGAGAACTTCGAAGCGGGCCATTCCGCGCTCGTTCAGGCGCTTCCGGTAATTGTGCCAGGCGGATTGCCAATCCGCCGCAGGTAATCAACCTGCCCTACGAAATCCGGGGGTAAGGGCGACTCGACAACCACTTTTTCGCCGGTTGCGGGGCTGCGGAAGCCCAGGCGGTGCGCGTGCAGGAAGTATCGGTTCCATGGCAAGGGTTTGGCGCCATACAGGCGGTCGCCCGCGACGGGATGGCCCAGCGCGGCCATGTGGGCGCGGATCTGGTGGGTTCGTCCCGTGCCGATGCGGATCTCGAGAAACGTGAAACCGTTGAAATGTTCGATGGCTTTCCAGTCCGTGATGGCATGGCGTCCGGTGGCGAGGCGGGCGGTCATGCGGGCGCGGTTGGCGGGGTCGCGCGCGATCGGTTTTTCGATATGTCCCGAGCCGGTCAACGCGCCTTCCACCAGCGCGAGATAGGTTTTTTCCACTTTACGCGATGAGAATTGGAGGGCCAGATCGCGGTGTGCGGCATCCGTTTTCGCGACTAACAGTACGCCGCTGGTGAAGCGGTCGAGGCGGTGCACGATGCCGGGGCGCAATTCGCCGCCGACCGTCGAGAGCGCGCCGAATCGGTGCAGCAGCGCGTTGACGACGGTGCCGCGGTGCACGCCCGCACCGGCGTGAACGACCATCCCGGCAGGCTTGTCGATGGCCACCACGGCCGCGTCTTCGTAGAGTACCGTGAGCGGGATGTTCTCCGGTTCGGCTTTCAGCGGAGGCAGATGGGCAGGCTCCAGTTCGATCTCTTCCCCGCCCCGAATCGGCGCGGATGCCTTCACCGCAACGCCGTTCATGCGGACGCGCGCATCGCGTATCCAGCTCTGCAAGCGGGACCGGCTGTATTCCGGGAGGCGCTCGTGCAGAAAGGCGTCGAGGCGCTTGCCTTTGTCCGCGGCGACGGTTTTCAGCAGCATGTCGGGTAAATTGGTTCTTGCTGCAGGAAATTACTGTCTCCGGCGCGCGCCAACACAACCTGAAGAATATCAGCGTTCGCATTCCCCGGAATACGCTGACGGTCATTACCGGGTTGAGCGGGTCGGGCAAGTCTTCGCTGGCATTCGACACCATCTATGCGGAAGGCCAGCGGCGGTATGTGGAGACGCTTTCGACTTACGCACGACAGTTTCTGGATCAGATGGAACGGCCGGATGTGGATTCAATCGACGGCCTGAGCCCTTCGATTTCCATCGACCAGAAGACCACCGGGCGCAGCCCGCGCAGTACGGTCGGGACCATCACCGAGATCTACGATTATCTGCGGCTGCTGTATTCGTCCATCGGCATTCCGCATTGCCCGGTGTGCGGCAGCGAGATTTCGCGCCAGACCACGGAACAGATTCTGAAGCACGTGCTCTCGCTGCGGCCGGAGGATCGCATTCTTGTTATGGCGCCGCTGGTGCGCGGGCGCAAGGGCGAGTTCAAGAAGGAACTGGAGAAGGTCGCGCGGCAGGGGTTCGGGAAGGCGCGCATCGATGGGGTGATCCGGTCGCTAGAAGACGAAATTCCGCTGGACAAGCGGCGCAATCACACGATCGAGATCATTGTCGACCGGCTGCTGGTGAAGCCGGGGATCGAGAAACGGCTCGAAGCTTCGATTGAAACGGCCACGAAGCTGGCGAACGGGCTGGTGGTGATCTCGGTGGTCGATAAGGAAGAGCGGCTGTATTCGCAGAAGCTGGCGTGCGTGGAATGCGGAGCGAGCGTGCCGGAGATCGAGCCGCGGTCGTTTTCGTTCAACAGCCCATACGGGGCGTGCGAGGAGTGTTCGGGCATCGGCAGCACGTGGGCGTTCGATCCGGACAAGATGATCGTGGATGCGACGAAGCCTCTGCTTGAAGGGGCGCTGGGTCCGGGCGCCAGTTCGAGCCGAGTCACCGGTGTGGTGCAGGAAAAGGCGAAATCGCTGCGGACGAAGTTGAAGGCTCCGTGGGAGAAACTGCCTGCCGCCACGCGGGACGCGCTTCTGGCCGCGATCGTCGAGGTGCTTACGACGATTTATCGCGATGCGCCTCCGGAGTATCAGGAGTGGCTCACCGAATATATGTCGCCGGTGACCTGCCCCGCGTGCAAGGGCAAGCGGCTGCGGCCGGAGAGTCTCGCGGTGCGGGTCAAAAATATTTCCATTGCCGAGTTCACGGCCATGCCGCTTTCGCGCGCACTGATTACAGCGCGTTCCTGGGAACTGACGGAGCGCGAGAATCAGATTGCCGGGCGGGTGATCGATGAGATCCGGCGGCGTCTGGAATTCCTGGAGTCGGTCGGGCTGCATTACCTGAGCCTGGATCGTTCGGCTTCGACGCTTTCGGGCGGCGAGGCGCAACGAATTCGCCTGGCCACACAGATCGGATCGAAACTGCGCGGGGTGCTGTATGTGCTGGACGAGCCTTCGATCGGGCTGCATCCGCGGGATAACGGCAGGCTGCTGGATACGCTGACCGCGCTGCGCGATATGGGCAATACGGTGCTGGTGGTGGAGCATGATGCGGAGACGATCGAGCGGGCCGATTACATCATCGATCTGGGTCCGGGCGCGGGACGTCTGGGCGGCGAATTGGTCGCGAGCGGGACTCCCGATGCTTTACGCGCCAGCGAGGAATCGCTGACCGGGCGATATTTGGCCGGGACATTGGCTATTCCGGTGCCGGCGATTCGCAGACCGGGGAACGGCGAATCGATTCAGGTGCGCGATGCGCGTGAGCACAATCTCAAGGGCGTCGACATCGAGTTTCCGCTGGGGAAGATGATTGTGGTGACCGGGGTTTCGGGGAGCGGCAAATCGACGCTGGTGAACGATATTCTTTATCGCGCGCTGGCTCATGAGATCTATGGGTCGCACGACACGCCGGGGGCGCATGGGGAGATTTCGGGCATCGCGAATATCGATAAGGTGATTCGCATCGATCAATCGCCGATCGGGCGCACGCCGCGTTCGAATCCGGCGACGTATACCGGGCTGTTTTCGCCGATCCGGGATTTTTATGCGATGCTGCCGGAGTCGCGCGAACGCGGGTACAAGCCGGGGCGCTTCAGCTTCAACGTGAAGGGCGGGCGCTGCGAAGCGTGTCAGGGCGACGGGCTGAAACGCATTGAGATGAATTTTCTGCCGGACGTCTATGTGACGTGCGACGTCTGCCGGGGCAAGCGCTACAACTACGAGACGCTGCAGGTGAAATACAAAGGGTATTCGATTTCCGATCTGCTGGGGCTGACCGTCGAAGAGGCGCTGCCGGTGCTGGAGACGAATCCGCAGATCCGGCCGAAGCTGCAGACGCTGCTGGATGTGGGGTTGGGGTATGTACACCTCGGGCAGTCGTCGACGACGCTTTCGGGAGGCGAGGCGCAGCGGATCAAGCTGGCGAAGGAATTGAGCAAGCGACAGACGGGGCGGACGTTTTATGTTCTCGACGAACCGACCACAGGGCTGCATTTCGAAGACGTGCGCAAACTGCTCGAAGTTCTGCAGCGGCTCGTGGACTTGGGGAATACTGTAGTTGTGATCGAGCATAATCTCGACGTGATCAAGAGCGCGGATTGGGTGATCGATCTGGGTCCGGATGGCGGCGAGGACGGCGGCAGAGTGGTGGCGGCGGGGACGCCGGAACAGGTGATGCGGTCGCGGCGAAGCTTCACCGGCGAAGCGCTGCGTAAAGTGCTGCCGAGCGGCAGAGCCGCATGAGCAGCCGCTATGACGTGGGCCCGATCGATCTTTCGGGACTGAAAACCGTTCCGCTGGGCGCGCGCGGGGGCAAGGTGAAGCAGGCGGATTTCGCGCAGGTTTACGCGAAAGGCGCGGGGGTCGCGGGGTTCATCGAAAGTCTGCCGCATATTCTGGCGGGCGATTCGCTGCGGGAGGTGGTCACGGCGATCGCGGCCGCGCGAGATAAGAAGAAGCCGGTGATTTGGGGCATGGGCGGGCACGTGATCAAGTGCGGGCTGGCGCCCGTTCTGATCGACCTTATGCACCGCGGTTTCGCCACGGCGTTCGCGATGAACGGATCGGCGTCGATCCACGATTTCGAAATCGCGCTGGCGGGGTATACGAGCGAGGATGTGGAGGCTGTGCTTCCGGATGGGCGCTTCGGCAGCGCGGAGGAGACCGGGCGCGAATGGAATGCGGCGCTGAGCGACGGCGGTGGCGCGGGCGAAGCGCTGGGGCGCGCGCTGGATCGATTGGCCGTCGAGGCGCATGCGCCGGCGAGCCTGCTGCTGCAGGCGTGGCGCGCGCGTGTGCCGGTGACCGTGCATGTCGCGGTGGGAACCGATACGCCGCATACGCATCCCGCCGTGAACGCCGCAGCCCTCGGGAGCGCGACCCACCACGATTTCCGGCTTTTCTGCAGTCTGGTCGCGGGGCTGAACACCGGCGGGGTTTATGTCAACGCGGGATCGGCGGTGGTGATGCCGGAGGTGTTTCTGAAGGCCGTCTCCTGTGTGCGCAATCTGGGTCACGAACTGCGGGATTTCACCACCGTGAACCTGGATTTCCTGCAGCATTACCGGCCGCGGGTCAACGTGGTCGAACGGCCGCATGCGCAGGCGGGCGGGCGCGGATACGCGCTCACGGGTCATCATGAAATCATGATTCCGCTGATTGCGGCTGCGTTGATCGAGAGAGAGCCGTGAGTCCGCCGATTTATCTCGCCGAACGCGAGCATCCGTTCTGGGGCTTCGGAGAAGTGCTGCTGGTCGTGGTGTTGTTTCTGCCCGCGGTCTGGCTGGGCACTCTCGCCGTGCAGACCGTGAGCGCGTACTTTCACACCAATCCCCGGCTGGGGTTGCCGCTGCTGATCGCGGAGTTCATCGGCTACGCCATTGTTTTCGCGGCGCTGTGGCTGTTGTTCGCGCGGCGGGGCAAGCCTCT
>JASHSD010000292.1 GCA_030036985.1 Bryobacteraceae bacterium | reverse complement strand
CGGCGGCCGCGAGGGTACGGTTGCTCATGATTTTCTCCGTGGGTCAGGCGTTGATGCGTTGTTCGCGCGATGCTTCTTCGGCATATGCGCTGATGGTTTTGTCGGCGCGGAAGTAGAGGTCCCGCTCGATGCGCAAGCCTCCCGGCCCGCGCACGGCGGCAAGCTCGGACAGGCGGACGTTGCCAAGCTCCGGGAAGCCCATGCCGAGGTCGCAAAGGCCGAAAGCGATGTCGGTGTCGTCGGGATCGAGTTCGGACAAGAGCCACGTCGCGCCGTTCCACGGGCAGAACAGCTTGACCACCGGCTTGAAGTCCTCGCGTCCCGCGTTCGCCCGCCCTTGCGCGAGCAGACGCCGCTCTTGTTGTTCGGTAAAAAGCTTCATGGTCTCTCCTTTTGGTTTTGGGGTTCTGCGCAAAGTCCGCGCATGAACCCCTGCCCGTCGGCGAGACCGGGTGGGGGGGAGCAAGAACAAAATCGGAGGGGGTCTCTTTCCGCCCAATCTGGCAGGGCGCGCAGCGAGCGAAGATTGGGGGAGACCGATTTTGTTCTTGCTGGGGGTGCCAGGGCAGAGCCCTCGCACCCCCAACCGAACAAATAACGTGCCGCGCAGCGGCTCCACGCCGGCGGCAACGATCGTTACCGGCATCGGCGGAGACGCCACGCGGCGGCTCCGGCCGCCTCGCGGCTAGAGCGTGACCGAGCGGAGCGAGGGGCCGCCCAAGAGTCTTGCTTCCGTCAATTTAGACAATGCACTTCATGCACCTGCCGACCTTTACCGGCCGGAGATCGAACATATCTCCAAACCGGCAATCCGATGTCGGAAGTGAGGGTTGGTTAAAGCGCGGCAGCGGACGAAATCCTGGACAGCCGGAATGCGTTGCTCGCCTTGGGGAGATTTACGTGAGCTGGAAACACGAATTTGCTCTGTCGTTCCTCAACGACCTTCATTTTTACGTGACGGAGGCGGGTCCGCTGCATGCGCCGGTCAAGGATTTTTCGATCCGGCGCGACGAGGGGCTTAAGCTCATCATCAAGACACGGTGCCCGGCTGATGCAAAATCGACCGCGTTGGAACGTCCTGCGGGCACGGTGCGCCTGAACGTCGAAAGCGCCGAACTCGAAAATGACGGTGGAATGAAAGCGAAGCTTCGGGGTCTCATACCTTATCGTGATCGGACTACGCACAATCACAGAACCGGCGACAGCGAACTCGCGGAAGAAGCGCAAATACACGAAATTTCCGTCCCCGCGTGGGACGACCGGGAGGCGCTCTACACGATCGATTGGGTGGAGAATCTGCCGACCCGTCCTTTCGCTTGGCCGGCATCGATCGACACAAAGACGGAAATCCTGACGACGCGTAAAATCGGGAGGGGGGACGACGTGGTCACCCTTTCCGGCAAACAGATCGAACATTCAGGCTCCAACCATGCCGTCAAGATTGTGGTTGAGGGCATGGACATTTACGTATGCGCTCTTGAACGGAAGGACGGAAGCGAACTGAAAAAACCGGGCTGCATGATTTACGTCGGTACGCCGGACGATCTGTTTCGGAAAAAGGTGCGAACGGCAGTGTCCTTTGCGCTGAACGTTTATCTCGTGGAGCTGGGGAGCGCCCTTTATGACAAGGACTGGAACCCTACGTCTTTTAAGGCCATCAGCGCCTACAGCATCGGCGGGAGGGTTCTCGACCTCCCGACTCTGCCTCCGGCTCCGCTCGGTGGGCGTTGGCAGAATGAGATCGATCCTTTTTACATGGCGCGGCTGGTCAACGCTCTTTTTCACAATTACGAGGCGCTCGACTTCGGCAATTTAACTTGGGGTTACTGGCATGCGTTGTGCGCCACGCCGCACATCGCGCCCGTGCATTTCGGTGCCGCAATCGAATCGCTGATACGCCAGTATGCCGCGATGAAGCCAGGCCAGTTTCCGCAAAAGATCATCGATGGTGGGGACGTTTGGAAGACCCTACGCGCAGGGGTGGATGAGCTTATCTCAAAACTTGAAATCCCCGAGAAAAAGAAAAACGCGCTGCGCGAGAACGTCGGCGGCCTCAATCGCGTGCATCAGCGCGATACCATGGAAGCCGTACTGAAGGACATAGGAATCGAGCCGGGCATCGATGAGTGGCAAGCTTGGAGGCGCCGTAATGACGCGGCGCACGGTATCGCAATGGAAACCGACGAGGTGCCTGAAGCGATCCGCGACATAAAACTCCTCAAGGTCATGTTCCATCGCATGGTGTTGCGTATCGTCAATGGTGCGGATAGCTACCGCGACTACGCCACATTGGATTTCCCGACCCGCAGACTTGCGGAGCCTGTGCCCCCAGCGCAGACTCAGTAGGTCTTTGCGCGGACGGGGCGCGACCGCCGCAACGAGCATCCGGCGCGAGGCGCGCTATTCCAAGTCTGGTTGCGGCCTATTGGGTGAGAACTTTCTCAAGCTCGGCGACCAGCGCGGCGCGCTTGTTCTTCGGCAGCTTGTCGAGATTTTGCTGGCGCCATTTCACGGCCGGAAGATCGGCGGCGTGCGCTATGCCGAGGATTTTCCAGTCCGGCTCACCGCGCTCGAAGGATAGCAAAAACTCACGGTGCGCGTCGGGCATGCCGCCGACCATCCCGGCAATTAGGTCCTCACGCGCGGCAACAAGCTCGTCGATCTTGATGGGCTTGTCGATCATGCCGTCGAATTCGCGCGCGAAGCGGTCGGTCAGATTCTTGCGTGGCGGCGCCAGAACCTCGAACATGGGACGGTGGTGACTCACCATATAGACGAGAAACGCCCGGCGAAGCTCGTCATTGATGCCTTCGTTGGCAAGGAGATCGCGCCAATCGAAGAAATCGCGGGGGTGCTGGCGATCGAGTCCGGCGACGGCCTTGCCGGCGTAAAGATCAGGAAAGGACACGACCGGCATTTCGGCGAAGCCAAAGGTATCCTCGACCAAGGGTTTCACGGCGCGCTTTTGCGTCTGAAAGACGGTGCCGCGAATAACGGGCGTCACCTCGATTTTGATTTGCACGCGCTCGACATGGACGAATAACGTGGTCATCCGGCCTTCGGTGAGGCTCTCGTTGATCTGGCCGCCCATGTCTTTCTTGATGCTGGCGGCGATCCGGTGCAAGGCCGCCTCAATCCCGGCGAGCGCCGTTGTTCGGTCTTGCACCGGCAGATAGTTCAAGTCGATATCGACCGAGAGGCGCGGCATGTTGCGAACAAAGAGATTGATCGCCGTACCGCCCTTAAGAGCGAATACGCTCTCCTTCGCGACGTGCGGCAGGACCCGAACAAGCAGCGCGGCCTGGCGGCGGTAAACGTCACGAAACGGCATTCATGTCCTCGGGTACGGTGATATTATAGGTCTTGTTCAATTTGCCGCCTTTGACCAGCATACGTTTGCCGTCGCCCAGCGTGACGGCGTCTTTGTCGATGTGTTTTAGCCACGCATGCGGGTGCCGGTCGGCGAAGAGGAAGAAGAGGCGCTTCACTTTCACGCTACGGCAGTCTTCGAGGAGTTTTTGCAGCCGGCGCGGGCTGAGCGTTGCTAATCCCTCCAT
>JASHSD010000015.1 GCA_030036985.1 Bryobacteraceae bacterium | reverse complement strand
TATAACGGACCGATCTCCCGCGCCAGCCGATCCTGCGCCGCCTGATCCAGGCCGGAATCGAACAGATTCCGCATCTTCACGTCGTCGCGGATCGCATTGCTCAAAGCCGGTGCAATCGCGATCAGCCGCACGCCGGTTCGCGGCCGCAGCGGCGAGAGAAAGAACTTGCCGTCGAACAGCAACAGGTCGGCGGTCGCGGTGTGCCATTGCAGCGCTCGCACCCCGCCCGCGGGACTGATCGGGTAAAGCGGCGCCTCGGGCGCAGGCTTACCATAACGCTGCATCAGCCGGGTCTCGATCAATTGTCGAACCGCCGCGCTCGAACCCTGCGCCGATTCTGCCAGTCCGATATCCAGTCTGAGGAGAGCGGGAGTCGACGCGAAAACGTAATAATACGATTCTGTTTCTATCCCGGCGGAAGTCCGGTCACAATGCCATGCCCATTCAGAAGGCGCGCCGGGTACCGTCATCCCCGCGGCATTCGCATTTTGCCGGCACGAATTTCCACCCTGATCCGGCGCGTTCCAGACCGCCGAATCGAGTTCCCGCAGCATTCCGTCGGCCAGCGCATCGGCATTCCGCATTTGCGCGGCCATAGGCAACACGGCCAACAGCAGAGTCAGGAATTTCACGCAATCTCATCATAAACAGGCCTTGATTAATCCGCCGGCCCCAGGGCATATTGGACTTAGGCATCCGAACCTGATGTAGAGCGCATTCAGTCGAAGTTTCCGCTCCTCCGCCATATTCGCGGGGGACTCGCGTTCGGGCCTGAGCGAGCCAAAATGGCGGAAAGTTTCCTCTACTTCACGGAACTCCTCGGCCTGCCGGTCTACGACCTGAAGCATCGTCGTATCGGCCGCGTCCGGGACGCCGCCATCGTTCCCCTGATTCACCCCGCGCGTATCGATCGATACCTCGTCGGCGCCGGCGGTCCCTGGCTTTCCGTCCGCTACGACCAGATCGCCGGCATTTCGCTCGCCGGCATCCAGCTCAGTAACGAACGGCTCTATCCGTATCACTCCGACGAGTACATGCTGCGCCTGCAGCGCGATCTGCTCGACCAGCAGATCATCGACGTGAACGGGCGCAAGGTCGTGCGCGTCACCGACGTCAGCCTCGAAGTGCGGCACGACGAACGCGATTCGCTCATGATGCTCGAAGTCGACGTGGGCATTCGCAGCATCTTCCGGCGTCTGCTGCAGGGCGTGGCGCCGCGCCGCCTGATTCGCAAGCTGCAGCGGCCGATTTCGCCCAATTCGATCCGCTGGGAATTCTGCAACATTGTCGAAGCCGATCCCCTGCGCCGGCTGCGGCTCAACATCTCGAACGAAAAACTGGAGCGCCTGCACCCGGCGGATCTCGCCGATATCGTCGAGGAACTCGGACCCGCCGAGCGCGAGGCCATCATCGGAACCATGGACAGCGAGGTCGCGGCCGAAGCGCTTTCGGAGATCGATCCGCGCATGCAGGCGAGCATTCTCGAAGCTCTTGAGCCTGAAGTGGCCGCCGGTATCGTCGAGGAGATGTCTCCGGATCAGGCCGCCGACGCCCTGTCCGAACTCAAGGAGGAAACCACCGCGGAGATCCTCGACGAGATGGAGCAGGAGCCTCTGTCGGACGTGAAGGAGCTGCTCGAATACGACGAAGGCACCGCCGGCGGCATGATGAACACCGAGGCGATCGTGATGCCCGAGGACACCACGCTGGCGGAAGGCATGCGCAGACTCCGCCAGCATGAGGATCTGCTCGAAAACACGCACGTCCTGTTTCTCGCCGACGACGCCGGCCGGATCACCGCCGCGGTGCCGTTGGCGCGGCTGTTCCTTGCCGACGGAGCCAGCCGGCTGCGCGATCTCGCCACCGATCCGCTGATTTCGACGAAGGCCGACGAGAAGCAGGATCGCGTAACCGAGCTTTTCGACAAGTACAATCTGCTGGCGTTGCCGGTCCTGGAGGACGACGGATCCCTCGCGGGGGTTATTACGGCGGATGACGTGATCTCCGTTCTGAGGCAGCGCTAGGTGCGTGGCTTCCTCACCCGATTCCGCGGCCACATCCTCGTTTTTCTGGCGGTCCTGGGGCCTGGTTTCATCACCGCCGTGGTGGATAACGATTCCGGCGGAATCTACACCTATTCCCAGGCCGGCGCACGCTGGGGGTACCTGCCCCTTTGGACCCTGCTCCCGATCACGGTCGCGCTGATCGTCACCCAGGAAATGTGCTCGCGCATGGGCGCGGTCACAGGCAAAGGTTTGTCCGACCTGATTCGGGAAGAATTCGGTCTGCGGGTGACGTTCTTCATCATGATCCTGCTGGTGTTTCTGAACCTCACCAACATCATGGCGGAGTTCGCGGGCGTGGCCACGTCGCTCGATCTTTTCGGCGTGAGCAAATTCATTTCGGTCCCGGTGGTGGCCGTGCTGGTCTGGTTCGTTGCGGTCAAAGGCAATTACGAAAGCGTGGAGAAGATTTTTCTCTTCGCCTGCGTGATCTATATCGCGTACGTGATCGCCGGATTTCTGGTCAAACCGGATTGGAAGCAGGCGATGATCTACAGCGTCAGGCCGAAGCTGATGCTGAACAGCGGGTATATCGCGATGCTGATCGGCATGGTCGGCACCACGATCGCGCCATGGATGCAGTTTTATTTGCAGGCGGCGGTCGTCGAGAAGGGCATCACGGCGAGCGAATACAAGGAATCGCGCATCGAGGTAATCGTCGGGTGCTTCATGACTTCGGTGATCGCGTTCTTCATTATCGTGGCCTGCGCGGGCGCCTATCGCGACCACCCCACCGACATCCAAAGTGCGAAAGAGGCGGCGCTGGCGCTGAAACCGTTCGGCGAATACACCTTCCTGCTGTTCAGCGCGGGACTGCTGAACGCATCCGTTTTCGCCGCGTGCATTCTGCCGCTCTCGACCGCGTATTCCGTCTGCGAAGGCATGGGGTTCGAATCGGGCGTGAACCGCCGCTGGCGCGAGGCGCCGATCTTCTATTGGCTCTACACGCTGCTGATTGTGGTTGGCGCGGGGATCGTGCTGCTGCCCCGGTTTTCGATGGTGCAGATGATTCTGCTGTCGCAGGTATTAAACGGCATGCTGCTGCCGGTTATTTTGATTTACATGCTTCTGCTCATTAATAGGAAGAACCTCATGGGCGAGTGGATCAATCCGCGCGCCTATAACGTGGTCACTTGGGCGACCGTCGTCATCGTCATCGGTATGACGCTGGCGCTGACCGGCATCACCATCCGCAATCCACAATAATTAAGGACGCCATGATCGACGACCGGGAGTTCCGCAATAGATCCGACGAAGCCCTGAACGCGCTGCAGCGCGCTCTCGAACGCGCCTCCGACCGCTACGACTTCGAGGTCGACCGCAACCAGGGCGCTCTGACCATCGAGTTCGAAGACCCGCCGGCGAAGTTTGTGGTGAGCCCGAACTCACCCGTACGCCAGATCTGGGTCTCGGCGCGCGTGCAGAGCTTCAAACTCGATTGGAATCCGGCGCTCGGGGCCTTCGCCTTCAGCGACGGCCGATCGCTCAATCAATTGATCGCCGAGCTCGTAGGCGAACAGTTGGGCGGCCCGGTTTCTTTATAGATATAGATTCGCTCGGTTTCTCCCGCCTGGCGCAAGGCCTCGTCGAGCCGGCGCAGTTGCCGGCTGAAGCGCTCGGCATTATCGATTTGCATCTTATTCGGAAGCATCATTGCCTTTAATCGGCGGAATTGATAATAAAGTTTAGGCCAAGGCGACGTCATTGTGGCGTAAGCACCCGTGCTTGCCGCGCCGAGACTCATCTCGGCGCTTGCGTTACCGTAAACATTAGTGGGACGGGACACTCAAGGCACAGACTTCAGTCTGTGACCTGCCGGAAAACGCGTTACGCCGGCATCCCTGCCTGCTCATATTCAATCGGCGAGCCCGATCCCTGTACTGTAACCCCGAGCTTGTGGAATGCATCCAGAGCGGCCAAGCGCCGGTAAGCATTGAACGTGATCACATCCGCGAACATCCCCCCGAAGGTGAACGTTTCGGCGGGTTCGCAGAGCGCATCCACAAATGTTTCGTCCCATGCGCCGCGATTGCGCACATCGCAAAGAATCCGGTGGAACTCCGCGTCCGCTTTCTCGAACCGGTCGAGCAATGCCGAAGGCGTGCGGTCCGCGGGCGGCCTTCCATCGAGCGACGGCATCTCGCCGCCGGTCAGCGCGGCGACCCAGACCTCTTTCGTCTGCACGATGCGCTCCAGAATCTCACGCAGGTTCTTGTCCGGCTTGTCCCAGCCGATCACGGCGGATGTGCCGCTTACCGGGGAGTCCAGTTTTTCGTCGCTGACGTCTGCGGCCTGGCGCAGCAGACGCCGGGTGTGCCATGAATCGGCGCCGGCGAAGATATCGAAGAGGTCCATGTTGTTGGTCGTTCCTTTCAGTGGTGGATTTCGCGGGAGAAATGAAAGTCGTTGGCCGAAGGCAGATGAATGCGCGCGCACCCGGTTCGCCGATAGAGGCTCGGCGAAATCCCGAACGCCCGCCGAAACGCGCGGGTAAACGCTTCGAGCGAATTGTAGTTGGCCTCGAACGCGATTTCGGTGACCGGGAATCGCGTGGACGAGAGCTGCCACGCCGCGCGCTCAAGCAGCAGACGCCTTCGCATGGCGCCCGGGCGCCTCGGCGATTAAAGCCTCGAACAGACGGAAGAAACTCGATCGGCTGCGGTAGAGCCGCCGGGCCAGATCGTCCATATCCGGCGCTTCGTCGAGCGAGCCGAGCATGACGGTCGAGATCGAGTCCTTCGCGTCCACGAACAGAATTTAACAGTTGGCGGGCGGCCCCGGCCTGATCGCCAGTCTCAAATTTCTGGTACCGTAGGTACATGCGGCTATTTCTCCTTTTCTTCGCCGTGGCGCGGGCATGAAGCTGGGCATGAAACTGTTGAGGGGCGCACCCGGCAGCGGGAAAACCGCTCTGGTGTTCCGCCAGTTCAAAGAAGCCCTCCGCGCGGGGCGAAGGGACCTTCGCATCGTGGTCCCGACCGCTACGCTGGTGCGGCATTTTCAGCACGAACTCGCGCGCGACGGGGTGGTGTTTCCGCCGCATTGCGTGGTGTCGTTAAGCCGATTCGCCTGCGAGCGCGCGGGCGCGGCGGAACTCGTTCCCGATGGTCTTT
>JASHSD010000291.1 GCA_030036985.1 Bryobacteraceae bacterium | reverse complement strand
TGATCAGTTCCGCCGGAAGCGTGTCCATGATGGCGTTGTCGGTTTCCTCCGACGTGACGCGCATGCCGAGGCGGCCGGCCTCGTACGCCATGGCGCGTTCCGAGATCATCTGCTGCACGATCTGCGGGACGTAAATGGCCAGCAGTTCGCGCGGGAGGTTGCGGCTCCGGGTCGCGTTCTGGATGGCTTTGTTCACTTCCTGGGAACTGAGTTGCTGTTTGCCGATGGTGGCCACAACGCCGTTTTCCGTCCCGCCACTGGTATCCATTCCGTTGGTGGGAATGAGATACGTCACCATGGACAGGCCGACGAGGCCGAGCAGCGCCGTCAGAACGATACGGACAGCCTTGTCGCGGCTGCGAAATAAATCAAACATTACTGGGGAATCTCCTGCCGAACCGGAAATTTCATTATAACTCGGATGGCGGGGTGGTTCCGTAGAGTATTCTGAAGTTGACGGTGACGGATATCCAACTCTATTTCGCGGTCGGCCTGCCTGTCTTCGCAGTGCTGATGAGCATGATCGTGGCAGTTCTTCAGCACAATTCGATCGGGGCGCGGTTGATGAGCTTCGAGTCGAACATGAACGCGCGGTTCGCGAGTCTGGAGAATCGTTTTCTGAGCCTTGAAGCTCGTTTCGATATCCTCAGTGGCAATATCAGACGCGTCAGCTGACTTTGGGGTATTCTGGATTGCCAGTGACGGATACTCAGCTCTATTTGGCGGTCGGCCTGCCTGTCTTCGCAGTGCTGATTAATATCGTCGTGGGGGTGTTGCAACACAGCTCGGTCAATGCGCGCTTCTCCGGCATCGATTCCAGGTTCAATAATCTCGAGACGAGATTCACGAATCTGGAAGCCTGTTTTGAAACCCTCATCAGCAGAGTGGCGATTCTCGATAGACATTAAAAACATTACGCCGTCAGGCCGGCGTTGGGGTATTCTGGAGTTGACAGTGACGGATACCCAACTCTATCTCGCAATCGGCCTGCCTGTCTTCGCAGTGCTGATTAATATCCTGGTGGGGGTATTGCAGTACAGCGCGATCTATTCACGCTTCTCCAGCGTCGATTCCAGGTTTAACAGCATCGAGGCACGATTCAATAGTCTGGAAGCAAAATTCACGAACCTCGAAACTGCGATGAACGAACGCTTCCTGCGCCTCGAAGCCCGCTTCGAAACCCTGATCGGCAAGGTGATCGAGATCGACAACCGGCTGACTCGGCTCGAGGCCATTATCGAGCGGCATTAAACGTCACAGATGACATTCGGCGTGCACCGCGCGCACCGCCTTTTCCAGCCCGTCCCTTCGCACCACAATCGCAATCGTCAATTCGCTCCATCCCTGCGCGATGGCGATGATGTTCACGTTTTCGCGTGAGATGGCGGTGAAGATGCGCCCGGCGACGCCCGAGAATCCGCGCATACCTTCGCCCACTACCGCCAGCAGGCCGACTTCCCGATCCACCTCGATGCCGTTTACGTACCCATGCGCCAGTTCGAGCGTCAGCGCGGATTCGATCGCCTGCGTGGCTTCGTCAAGTTCCTCATCCCGCACCAGCAGACAGAAACTCTGCCGGTAACTGGAACTCGACAGAGCGAGCACCTCGACATTCGCCCGGCTGAGCGAATCGAGCGTGCGCGCCATGATGCGGACGCCGCCGACCTCGGCTCCGGCCGGCTCGAGCGAAATCATCGCCACTTTCGCCATGGAAGTGACCGCGCGGGCGCCCGGGTTGCCGGCCGCCAGCGCGGGCACGATGCGCGTCCCCGGTTTCTCCGGGGCGAAACTGTTCTTGCTCCAGACCGGAATGCGCCTTTCGCGGAGCGGGGCCAGCGTGCGCGGATGCAGCACCTTCGCGCCCGCGTAGGCCAGCTCCGCCGCTTCGCTGTAGGTGATCTCTTCGAGCACGCGCGCGTCCGGCACCAGGCGCGGATCGGCAGTCATGATGCCGTCGACATCCGTCCAGATCCAGAGTTCGGCGGCGCCCAGAACCGCGGCGAGGATCGACGCCGAGAAGTCCGATCCGCCGCGCCCGAGCGTGGTTGGCCTTCCATCCGCCGTGGCGCCGTTGAAGCCGGTGACTATCGGAATCACGCCGGCTTCGAGGATGGGCAGGATGCGCTCGCGGGCCTTCTTTTCCGTGGCCTCCATGAGCGGCGATGCATTGTTGAAATCGGCGTCGGTGACGATCGCCTCCGCCGCGTTCACCGCCTCGGCGGCGATGCCGCGCGATTTCAAATGCTCGGCGACGAGCAGGGCGGAAAGGCGCTCGCCGGCGGCGATGGCCTCATCGACGGCGCGCGGCGGACGATGGCCCAGCATCTGAATCCCGTCCACGATGCGCCGGAAATCGGCTACGATTTCGCCGATGCGCTGGTGCGCGACCGAGGGACTGCCCTTCGCGGAGGCGGCTTGCTTTGTCAATACCAGGGCATCGGCCGCGGTCAGGTGGCGATGCTCAAGTTGGCTGAGGCTGTAATTGAGACCGGCGCGATCGCCGGCTTCGGCTTGTCTCGTGGCATCGAGCAGCAAGTCCGTGATTTTCGACATGGCGGAAACGACGGCCACAACCGGGCGCCGGGCTGCTTCGGCGGCGATGAGATCGCATGCCGCCTTCATCCGCTCGGCGGACCCGACACTGGTGCCGCCGAACTTCATCACGAGCAGATTGTCCGGCAGATTGTTCAACTACGATTCCTTTCCATTGGAGATTCGGGAGCGCACGATTCGCAGGATCTCCTCTTCCACCTGCTCCAGCGTGAGGCGGGTGGAATCGAGATAAACGGCGTCGGGCGCCTGGATGAGCGGCGATTGCGCGCGGCTCCGGTCGCGCTCGTCCCGTTCCGCGATCTGGGCGGCCAACTGCTCCGAGGGCACATGAGGCTGCTCGCCGGCGCGGCGGCGCACACGCTCCACCGCGTCGGCGTCGAGAAAAATCTTGACGCGCGCGTGGGGAAAAACCACGGTGCCGATATCGCGCCCTTCCATAACAACGTTGGACGCTTCGGCCATGCGCTGCTGCTTGGCGACGAGTGCGGCGCGCACGCCGCCGATGGCCGCCACGCGCGACGCGGCCGCAGTCACTTCCGGCGTGCGAATGGCTTCGCTCACATCCTCGCCGTTCAGATGCACACGGTTGTGCGGCAGCAGGTCGATCGCGGCCGCGTTGGCCAGCTGTTCGAGACGGTGCGCGTCATCGAGCGGAACGGCTTCGCGCAAAGCCCAGAGCGCCACCGCCCGGTACATGGCGCCGCTGTCGATGAAAGTAAAGCCGAGCCTTTCGGCGAGTCTTCGCGCAACGGTGCTCTTGCCCGCTCCGGCGGGACCGTCGATCGCGATTACATGCCCCATCTACGATCTGTGAACTAATCGCCTTGGGCCGCGGCCACCGGCTTGGTCTTATGCGAGGCGTGGCCGTTGCCGTTCCAGCGCGGCGCGGCGCGGCCGACGCCGGTATATTCGAATCCCGCTTCGCGCGCTTTTTCGGGTTGGAACAGGTTGCGGCCATCGATCATCACGGCATTGTTCATGCGGTCGGCCAGCTGCTTCAGATCCAGCTCGGCGAATTCGGGCCACTCCGTCACCACGACCACGGCGTCGGCGTGATCGACGGCTGAGACCGGGTCGTTGCAGTAGCAGATGCGCAGATCGGGATACTGCTCCCGGCACACGCCCATGGCGATGGGATCGTAGGCGCGCACGCGCACTCCCATCTGGATGAGGCGTTCCGCGATCTGCAGGCTGGGGGCGTCGCGGAGATCGTCCGTGTTGGGTTTGAAGGCTAGTCCGAGGAGCGCGATGGTTCGGCCTTTGAGGATATACAGTTTCTCCTGCAGCTTCTGGATCACGACGCCGCGCTGCATTCTGTTCACGGCGAGGGAAGCTTCGAGAATGCGCGCCTGGTAGCCGTATTCGGCCGCCGTGTGCATCAGAGAGCTTATGTCCTTGCCGAAGCAGCTGCCGCCCCAGCCGATGCCGGCGTTCAGGAAGGCGCGGCCGATGCGCGCGTCCAGCCCGATTCCCGTCATGACTTCCGTCACATCCGCGCCCACCCTCTCGCAGATGTTCGAGATCTCGTTGGAAAATCCGATCTTGAGCGCAAGGAAGGCGTTCGCCGAATATTTGATCATTTCGGCGCTGGTGATGGTGGTGGCGACCATCGGAACGCGCTCGCCCGACTGCAGATTTTGCGGACGGGGCGCGAACGACGGCTCGGCGAAATTCTGTTCGATGAGCGGCTGATAGAGCTCGCGCATGGTTTCGAGCGTGGTGGGATCTTCGGCGCCCACCACGATGCGGTCGGGATAAAGGGAATCGTGAATGGCGGAACCTTCGCGCAGAAATTCGGGATTGCTGGCCACGCCGAACGCCACCGAGTCGGAAAGCGAGGGGTTCGCTTCGGTTACGCCTTCGCGCACCAGCGTCTCCACGAGATTGCCGCTGCCGATGGGGACGGTGGATTTATTCACGATCACCCGAAAGCGTGAGCCATCCATGGCGGCGCCGATGCCGCGGGCCGCGCTCTCCAGATAGACCAGATTCGATTCGCCCGAAGGCAGAGGGGGCGTGCCGACGGCGATGAAGATCACATCGCTCACGCGCACGGGCGCCGCCAGATCCGTTTCGAAATCGATTCCTCCCCGCTGATTGGCGAGCGCGAGCAGTTCTTCGAGGCCCGGCTCGTAGATGGGCGTCTGGCCCTGGCGCAGCTTTTCGATCTTCGCCGCGTTGGTGTCAACGCACGTGACGCGATGGCCGAGGTAAGCGAGGCACGCACCCGTCACCGTCCCCACATACCCTGTTCCGATAACCGTAACACGCATACTTTGCAGTTTACTTCAGGCCCGTAGGTCCCCAATCGTCCAGATCGGTGTTGCGGCCCTGAAATTCGTGAATCCGGATACGGGCGGTGCTGTTCCGCACGTCGACGGTTGCGTAGCCGAAAAACCAGCCGTCGGCGTATTTTCCGGAAGCGCGCAGGTGACCGCCGGCGCTGGGCATGGAGATGTAGTCGATTCCGTCCAGCGTGAAATGCAGCAGCTCATGCAGGTGACCGGCGATGACGTAGCGCGCGCCGTATTTTCGGGCCAGGCGGTGGAGCGGGAAATCCGGATTCAGCGCGGCCGCGTTGAAGATCCAGGAGGGCCGGTGGGAAACGATGAACTTCAGCGGCTGCGAAGCGTGGGCCTTGAGATCCTGCTCCAGAAACGTCAACTCTTCGGCGGAGAGCTGGTCGGAGCGGCTGTTGTCGAGGATTGTGAAATGCGCGGACCCGTAGTCGAAACTGTAGTGTGGCGGATGGCCGGCGTATTTGCGAAACAACTGCTCGGACGCGGCGGACCAGATGTCGTGGTTGCCGGGCACGAGATAGAGAGGGAAGCGTTTGTAAGGGGCGAGGATTTTTTCGGCTTCGCGCCATTCGGCGTCGGCGGTTGCGTCGTTGAGGCCCTGAATGGTGTCGCCCATGGTGAGCACGAATTCCGGGTTGGTTTTCGCGGCTTCAGCCCAGATCTGTTCGTAGTAGTGGTCTTGGGCTTCGCCGGTGCGGTCGCCGAGGATGACGAAGTGGAATGTGTCGGGGCCGGAGGCGGCGGCGAGGAGTAATGTCCACGCTGCAAAAAGAATGACGATGAGGCGGCGGGTCAACTATTCTGAGTATATGGGTCTCGCGGTACGAGTTTGCGGCGAGGCTGCCGATGTATCATCAACTCACCGGCGGTTCAACTGATTGCTTGGCGCGAAAGTTTTCAAGAGCCTGAATCCTCCGGGCGGAACATCCGATAGATGACCGTGGGAGTGAGCCGTGCGCGTTCGCCAAAAGGGCAATTCAGCCTGAGTCTGGGGCAAACATTCGAGGATCATCAAAGCTGGATTTCATGGCTTCAGGATGTGCTGCCGAAGCCGGACCTCCCGCCCGACGCGCCGACTGTAATCGACCTGTTCGCCGGCTGCGGCGGTCTCGCTCTCGGATTCGAGGCGGTCGGGTTCCGCACTATTGGATACGAAATGAAGCGTGTGGCAGTCGAGACGTATAACGCCAATCTCGACGGTCAATGTAGCGAGGCGTTTCTGACGGTCGGAATGCCCGAAGGCGAGGCTGACATTGTGATTGGGGGCCCTCCCTGTCAGCCATTCAGCCAGATTGGCTACCAGCGCGGGAACAAAGATCCGCGCGACGGATTTCCGGTCTTTACTGACGCGGTAAAGAGGATTAATCCAAAAATAGCGGTCATTGAAAATGTGCGCGGCCTGCTATTTCGAAACAAGGATTATCTCCGGAGCGCCGCGCTCGAATTTGAACGGCTCGGCTACTCTGTTCACGTAACGCTTCTGAAGGCTGCTGAGTACGGGGTGCCTCAGAACCGAGAGCGAGTTGTCATCGTGGCTTCGAAAGTGGGATGGGATTGGCCAGCGCCTCTTGTATCGGAACCGGTGACAGCAGGGGTCGCGCTCGGGGATCTGGCAATGCGATATGGTGCGGACAGCCGATTTCTTACTCCGGCTATGGATCGGTATATCGCGGCTTATGAGGACAAGAGCTTCTGCGTTCGGCCCCGCGACCTGCACCTCGATCAACCCTCCCGAACGGTCACGTGCCGGAACTTGGGCGGAGCAACCTCGGATATGCTGCGAATTCGGCTCGCCGATGGACGCCGAAGAATGCTGACGGTTCGGGAAGGGGCCAGGCTCCAGGGATTTCCGGATTGGTTCAGGTTCGCAGGCGAGCAATCGGAGCAGTTCGATCAGATTGGAAATGCGGTGCCCCCCCTGCTGGCATTGGCGTTGGCGCGCCAGGTTAAAACATTCTCCGAGCGCCCTGTCTCCAGTAGTATAGTGAACCGCATGGCGCGCGGACTCACGGGCAAACAGAGGCCCGGAATTCTGGAAAGAGACCCGAAGACGGAAAAAATCGAGCAAGCGACAAACATCATGAAGCTCGTTGGCGTGCCGGTCCGAGGGATGACACCGCGCCGCGCCGAGAGAGTTGCCTTGGCGCTCCTGGCCGTTGCGAGGCTAAAGCCTCAGGACATATGGGCAAGAGCGCAGTGTTTTTTCGATCAGAGTGGGCAGACGTCGACAACTCGGCAGATAAT
Source organism: Bryobacteraceae bacterium (assembly GCA_030036985.1). Classification (GTDB taxonomy): domain Bacteria; phylum Acidobacteriota; class Terriglobia; order Bryobacterales; family Bryobacteraceae; genus BOG-234. Next base: position 1,163 of record JASHSD010000291.1, on the reverse strand, counting down.
CCGATTCTGGAATGAACATTACGGACAGAGAGTCGCCGATTCGTCATATGACGACGTTCGACGGAAAGATTTGGTGTTGCTGGTGGAATCCGGGCTCGTAGCGAGAAGCGCCGCAGATCCGGCAGCCGACAACAATGACGGCACGGGCGGCTATTCAATCCACGAATCGGCCATTTCGCTTATTCGTTCATATGGGACAAAGAACTGGGAGAAGGAATTGGTCCAATTCCGGGGAATAGCTGGTTCGCCGGACGATCGCCTGAGCAAGGCCAGGGAGTTCAAGAGGGTTCCGGTTATTCTTCCGAGCGGAAAGGAGTTCAGGCTTTCTCCAGGGCCGCACAATGTCATACAGAAGGCGGTTATCGAACAATTTCTTCCACGCTTCGCCGAGGGGTGCAAAGTGCTGTACCTGGGCGACACGGAAAAAAAGCATTTGTTCATCGACGAACCCGCATTGGCGGCGCTGGGGCTTCCGAAGCCGTCGCGCGAAATGCTGCCCGATATTCTCGCCTACGACCCGAGGCGCAATTGGCTTTTCGTGATCGAGGCGGTCCATTCGTCCAATCCGATAGGAGCCATCCGCCATAAGAAGCTTCAGGAGCTGACTCGCGATTGCTCGGCCGGGTGCATTTACGTCAGCGCCTTTGAAAATGCCAAAACGTTCCGGAAATTCGTCGGCGAGATCAGTTGGCAAACGGAGGTGTGGCTGGCGGATAATCCCGACCACGTCATCCACTTTGACGGCGAGAGATTTCTCGGCCCCTACGGGTCCGTGCAGGCAAAAACCTGACAATAGCTGAAGCGCCTCTCAGCCGACCGCATTCAACGCCTGTTCGAAATCGGCCAGCAGATCGCGCCAGTCCTCGATACCCACCGACACCCGCACCAAGCCGGTCGACAAAGACCACCGGATAAATCCGTTCCAGCGGCCGGTTCTGCCAATCCGTGATCTGCTGGTGCAGTTGTTCGGTGGCGCGGGAAACGAACTGAGGCGAGACTTCGATCCCGTAGAGCTGCCCGACATGATCCTCGATCTCGCGCGTGCTCATGCCCCGGGCGTAGAGCGAAACCACCATTTCGGTGAGGTTGCCGACCGAGGTCTGCCGCTTGGCGACGATCCTGGGATCGAAGTCGCCGTTGCGGTCCCGCGGCGTTTCGATTTC
>JASHSD010000290.1 GCA_030036985.1 Bryobacteraceae bacterium | reverse complement strand
CTGGCAGGCATTCGCCGGTAAAGATCGTTTTCCAGCACGATCGCTGCGCTCGCATGGCTCCTCAATGCGGCCTCGGCCGGCGCATCGGTCATCATTGCCAGGCCAAAGCTGTTGCATTCGGACGTCAAATAAGAAAGCCCGCAGCCAGACAAAGCCCGCGCGACTGCCGCGGCCGCCTGGATGATCCCACTGCTGCGCAGGCTCGAACCGGACACCACCAGGGGTCGTTCGGCAGCCTTCAGCGCGGCCGCAATCTGCTGCGCCAGTTGCTGCTGAGCCCCCGCCAGACCTTCCGGATCGGGCGCGCTCGAATCCAGAGCATGCGCCACCGCGAATCCCAGACGCGCCAGATCGTCCGGAGCAGCCTTGTAGCAGGCCGCTGCGATGTCGTCCAGGCGAGTGGCGCTCGTGGCGGCGATGAACAGAGGGGATTTCATGTCCTGCGCCGCTTCGCGGATTCCGTGGTCCTGCCACAACGGTATCTTCAGCTTTTCCGCCAGCCGCATGGATTGCTGCCGAACGGACTGCCGGAGGCTCAGCGCCAACCGCGGCGCAACATTGGTTACGTCTTCGCCCAGGACCAGGACCGCATCGCACGCTCCCACTTCGCGAAGCGAAGGAGTGCGTGAACGGCCGGAACGGAGCGTATCCAGCATGAGCCGCAACAGCTTGAGTTCACTTTCGGGAATCCCGGCATAGAATCGATCCGCGCCGACCAGTGCCCGCAGCGCAAAATTGCTCTCCAGCGATGCTCGGGGCGAGCCGATTCCGATGACACCGGGTTGGCGCGCCAGATCGTGCAAATACCGCCGCGCGTCATCCGCACTGGCTTCCCCGCCGCGCAGCTTCGGCGTGCGAATCCGCCGGTCGCTGTTCACGAACTCATATCCGTAGCGCCCACGATCACAAAGGAAATAGCCATTGACCTCGCCGTTATAACGGTTGACCACCCGGCGCAGCATTCCATACCGTTCGCCGACGCTGATGTTGCATCCCAAACCGCAATGAGTGCAGATCGAAGGTGCAAACTGCTGGTCCCACTTGCGCGTGTAGTGCCTCTTGAGCGTCGCATCCGTGAAGACACCAGTCGGGCAGACTTCTACGAGATTGCCGGCAAACTCGTTTTCGAGAACCCCCTCCCGTTCACGGCCGAAGTAGACCAGATCGCGCAGAGCGAATGAGTTGAAGTCCGATCCGCCCGCATATTCTCGGTAGAACCGCACACACCGGTAGCACTGAATGCAGCGGTTCATCTCGTGGTTCAGGAAGGGGCCGAGGTATTGATTGCGAAACGTCCGCTTGTTGAACCGGTAGCGGCGATAGTCATGTCCCGTCATGACCGTCATGTCCTGCAGGTGACATTCGCCGCCTTCGTCACACACGGGACAATCATGCGGATGGTTCAGCATCAGGCCCTCGATGATGCCAGCCCGAAAGGCCACCGCATCCGGATCATGGATCGAAATGCGGGTGCCTTCCGATGCGGGGGTCATGCATGCCATGACCAGGCGCCCTTGCTGGTCATGCTCATCTTTGAACTGTTTTACTGCGCACTGCCGGCACGCACCCACGGAGCCGAGCGCTGGGTGCCAGCAGAAGTAGGGCAGGTCGAAGCCCTGTGACAGGCACTGATGCAGAAGATTTTCCTCTGCGTTCACGCGAAAGGCGCGGCCGTCGATATAGACCGTGGCCGGCCTCATTTCCACGGGCACCTCTTTTCGCGGATGTGTTGTTCGAAGTCTTCGCGGAAGTGGCGGAGCGCGCTCTGCAGGGGTTCAGCCGCGCCAGGCGCCAGCGCACAAAACGTGTTGCCTGGCGCCAGGAACCTGATTTGAAATGCAAGCTTCTCGATATCGCCCGCTTGCCCCTGACCTTCCTCCATCGCCCGCAGAATCCGCTCGATCCAATTGAGGCCGCTCCAGCAAGGCGTGCACCAGCCGCACGATTCCTGCGCAAAGAAATGCTCCAGGTTCCAGACCATCCCAACCGGACAGGTCTTGTCGTCGAGCACGATCATCGTGCCTGTGCCCATACGGCTCCCGGCCTTCTGGAGTTCGTTGAAATCCATGGGCAGATCAAGGTGCTCTTCGGTGAGAAAGTCCGTCGAAGCGCCTCCGGGCAGCAGCCCGCGGAAACGAACTCCGTCGCGCATCCCGCCGGCGTGCTCCTCGAGAATTTCACGCGCGCTGGTGCCCATAGGTAGTTCCCACAGCCCAGGTCGCTTGACTTTCCCACTGACGCCGTACAGTTTGGTCCCCCCATCCTTCGTTCGGCTCAGCCCGCGAAACCACGCAGCGCCGCGATTCACAATATGCGGAACGTTGCACAGCGTTTCGACATTGTTGATGGTTGTCGGCTTGCCCTAGAGACCGGAGACGGTAGGAAAGGGAGGCTTCGCCCTCGGGTTGGCCCGTTTGCCTTCGAGTGCATTGAGCATCCCGGTCTCCTCGCCGCACATGTACCGCCCCGCGCTCACGTGCAGGTGCATCTCCAGGCTGTAGGAAGACCCCACGATGTTCCGGCCCAGGTAACCCGCCTTGTAGGCTTCGGCGATTGCCTTCGAAACTCTGTGCGCGGCCAGCTTGTATTCGCCGCGAAGAAACACGTACGCGACGTCCGTGCCGGTGGCGTAACCAGAGACGATCATTCCCTCGATGAGCTGATGTGGATCGCCTCCGAGCAGGAGCCTGTCCTTGAATGTGCCAGGCTCCATTTCATCTCCGTTCGCAACCATGTACTTCGGGCGAGGCGCATCCTCGCCGTTCGGGACGAGGCCCCATTTGACTCCGGTTGGGAAGCCCGCGCCACCGCGGCCCCGCAGCGCCGACGCCTTCACCTCTTCCACCACAGCCTGCGGTGTCATCGAACCGAGCGCCTTGTGCAGCGACTGATAGCCGCCGGCCCGTTCGTAGGCGTGGAGGTCCGGCGGCTCCTGGCCCGGTCTGATGTTGCTGGTGAGCGGCTTCTCCATGGCTAGCGGTACCGCTCAAGGATCGCGTCCAGTTTCGCGGGTTCCAGATCCAGGTGGAGATCGTCATCGATCATCATCACGGGCGCATGGTCGCATGCGCCCAGGCAGACAATAGGCAGGCAGGTAAACTGCCCGTCCGCGCTCCGTTCTCCGAGCTGCGTACCCAGTCGCGCTGTGAGATGGTCGCTCAACTGCGGGCATCCCATAATCCAGCAGCTCACGCTGTCACAGAGATAGATGACATGCTTGCCGACCGGTTTGCGAAAGATCAGGTTGTAGAAGGCCGCCATGCCGTCCAGGTCGGAGCGGGACAAACCGAGCAATTCGCCTATATCGTCCAGGGCTTCGTCTGAGACCCAGCCGCGATGCTTCTGCACAATACGCATGGCGTCGATCGACAGCGCCTGCCTGGTCGGATAGTGCGGAAACTCGGCTTCGATCTCCCGCCGCTCCTGTTCGGATAGCATCCTTCTCTCCTGTCCTCTCGTCTCCTCAACGGTCGATGTCGGCCAGCACGTAATCCATCGCCCCTAGCAGCGCCAAAAGATCCGGGACCAGCCTGCCCCGGCACATAAGCGGCAAAGCCTGAATGTGGGGGAATGACGGCGTTCGGATGCGCGTCCGATAAGAATAGTTGCCACCGTCGCTTACCAGGTAGTAGCCGTTGTTTCCTTTTGTGGCCTCGATGGCCCCCAGCGCTTCACCTGGCGGAATTACCGGCCCCCAACTCACGCTCAGGAAGTGCGTGATCAGTGTTTCAATGTCATGCATCGTATTTTGTTTGAGCGGCGGCGAAGCCAGCGGATGATCCGATTTATAGGGGCCCTCCGGCATCTGGTTTACGCACTGCTCAATGATTCGCAGGCTCTGCCGCATCTCCTCGACCCGCACCACAGCGCGATCGAAGCAGTCGCCGTGACTTCCGGTCGGGATGTCGAACTGAAATTGTTCATAGCCTGAATAAGGCTGCTTCTTGCGGAAATCCCATTGGAAGCCGCAGGCACGCAGCATAGGGCCAGTGATGCCCCACTCGATCGCTTCCTGTGTCGTGATAGCGCCCACTCCTCTGGTACGTGCCTGAAAAATACGATTGCCGAGGATTTCACGGTCATATTCCGCGAGCTTCGGTGGCAGATATTTCACGAAATCGCGAAACATGCTGTCCCAGCCCCGGGGGAGGTCCTGCGCCACTCCTCCGATTCGAAACCAGTTGGGGTGCATCCGAGCGCCGCAGATCGCTTCGATGATTGCGAAGGCGCGCTCGCGATCGTTGAAGGTGTAGAACACCGGCGATAACTGGCCGAGATCCTGGGAAAAGGTCCCATACCAGACCAAATGGCTGATGATGCGGAACAACTCTGAAAGCATCACTCGAATCACCTGCGCTCGCGGCGGAACCGTGATTCCGGCCAGCTTCTCGACCGCGGTCAGATAGGCGAGATTGTTCATCACGCCGCCCAGGTAGTCAACCCGGTCTGTGTACGGAATGTACGTGTGCCAGGTCTGCCGCTCACCCATCTTTTCCGCGCCCCGATGATGAAAGCCGATCTCCGGAACACAATCCACAATCTCTTCGCCATCCAGCTGAACCACAATACGCAGGACACCATGTGTTCCCGGATGCTGCGGGCCGATATTCAGGAAGATGATGTCGCTGTCGCCGCGCGTTCGTTGCATGCCCCATTCCTCGGGGCGAAACCGCAGCGCTTCCTGCTCGATGTTTTCTTTGGCTTCCGGCAGACGAAATTCACCCATTTCCGTGGCGCGTGCCGGGTGATCTTTCCGTAAAGGATGGCCATCCCAGGTGCGAGGCATAAGAATGCGGGTCAGGTGCGGATGCCCGGAGAACCTGATGCCGAACATGTCCCATACTTCACGCTCGTACCAGTTCGCCGCCGGCCATAAGTCGGTGGAGGTATCCACCGAGAGGTTTTTTTCATCAAGCGCTGTCTTGATGCGGATGTATTCGTTACGGTCGAACGAAAACAGGTGATAGATCAGGGTGAAATCACTATGCTGCTCTGGGTGATGAGTGCGCATGCGCTCATCGGTGGCGCTGAGATCGTAAAGAAGCCTATACGGGCTCGACACCCTGTCCTTGAGGAACGCCAAAACCCAGTGGAGTTGGTCACGGTCTACCCAGAACGTCGGGATGCCGTCGCGATAGCCGTCCGAGGCCGCCGCCGGGAATCCCAACCCGGTTTCAAGCGCCTGGACGGCCCCTGTCATTCGGTGTTACACCTCATCCACAGGACGCAGGTCGATCACCTGCTGCCGAACGGATCGTTTGATATC
>JASHSD010000289.1 GCA_030036985.1 Bryobacteraceae bacterium | reverse complement strand
ACGCAGACGGTCTCCGGCGCAACCTATAACTTCAACAGCGACGGCAGCGCAACGCTGACGATTCCGCTGGCCAACGGAGTCAGTTCGACGAATGCATTGTTCGCCGCCGGGACGAAGACCCTCTACCAGTCCGCGAACGGCAACTTCATTCTGGGATGGACGCCCGGAGGTTACGACATCTTCTTCGGCGTGAAGGCGCTCACGACCTCGGCAACGAACAGCCTGAGCGCGGGTCTCTATTTCACCGCGGCCGTGGAAGACGCGCCGCAATCCACGGGAACGGATTCCTATTACGGTTCCACGAATAACACCGGCGACAGCAGCGGGGACGGCATCGTCCATCAGCGCCTCAACCTGCCGCTTGAATACTCCACCGATTACGGGACCAACGATCAGATCCAGGTGCTGTCGGGCGGCACGACGGAAACCGACCTCAACGGCTACACCTATCTCTTCGGCGACGCGGGCGAGGCGTTCGTCGGCATCGGGACGTCCGAGTACGGCTTTTTCTCGCTACAGATCGGTCTGCACGCGCCGACGTTTTCCGGATCGGGCGTTTACCTGAACCCGATCGGCGTGGCCAATGCCGCGAGCTTCCAGCCCATCACGGCAAGCATTTCCCCCGGCGAATTGCTCGTGTTGGTCGGCAGCGGGATGGCTCCCGGAGATGCATCGGTCCAGGGCGGCCAAGTTTTCCCGACGACCGGTTTGGACGGCGTGACCGTTACCATCGACGGCACCTCCTGCCCGCTTTACTACGTGACTCCGACCCAGATCTCGGCCATCGTGCCGTACGAGGTGGCCACGAACCAGACCGGACTGGCGGACATTCAGGTGAACAACAACGGCGTGACTTCGAATGTGGTGCAGGTGTATCTGACCGATGCGTCGCCCGGATCCTTCTCGCAGACTGACGACGGCATCGGTAACGCCGCGGCCCTTCACGCCAATTATTCGGAGATCAGCGACACCAATCCGGTTCAGCCGGGGGAAACGCTCATGCTGTACCTGACCGGTCTTGGCACGGTTACGCCGACGGTCGCGGACGGCGCGCTGGGTCCATCGACCACGCTGAGCTGGGCGGATGTGTATCAGTCGGGTAATATGTCGGTCCTCTTCAACGACGAGGACAACGGAAGCTCCAATCCGGGGACGATCACGTATGCCGGCCTGACACCGACTCTCGCGGGGCTGTACCAGTTGAACGTGACGGTGCCGACGAGCGGACTTTCGCCGTGCGATCCCATCTACGTCGAGTTCATCACCGACGCCGCGGAGAACTACCAGATCCAGATTCCGTATGGAAGCGGTTGCGATTTGGCCAGACCTGCAGTGAAATCGGCGGCGAGAAAGTCGCGGCTGGCGGCGATGCGGTCGCGAGGATTTGTCAAACAGCGGATGCGGCGGCGCGGCGGCGCGAATAGTTTTCCGCCGGTCCCATAAAAAGTGAATCCGTACTGAGCCGCGACCGCAAGGGAGCGGTCGCCGCGAGTAAGGACAAACCGGAAACTAAGACCATCCTGATCCTTCCGTAATCATCGAGTGCTTCAGGCTCGCGCCCAGCGCTTGCGCCGCCGATCTACAGAGCCCGACTCGTGCCTTCGGAATCAACCTGCGCACCGCTTGCTTACGCGCGCGGCTCAACACGGCCGCGGATCGGCACGGCGGCGTGCAGTAACGGCCCGGGGGACCGCCCCCCCAAAGCGCGGGTATTCAAGCGGGCGTGACATTATATTTCTTATGTCCATAGAAACCGCTACTGAGACCAAGGCCGCTGCCGCGGCTCCCGCGGTCGAAATGATTTCGGCCGGGCAGATTGTGGCCAAAATGCTGAAGCAGGAAGGCATCCGGCACATCTTTACCATTTCCGGCGGCCACATTGTCGACATCTATAACGGCTGCATCGACGAAGGCATCGAGATTATCGACGTGCGCCACGAGCAGGTGGCCGCTCATGCTGCGGATGCCTACGCCCGCATCACCGGCCTCGGCTGCGCGGTGGTGACAGCGGGACCCGGCACCACCGACGCGGTGACCGGCGTGGCCAACGCCTTCCGCGCCGAGAGCCCGATGCTGCTGATCGGCGGCAATTCGCCGCTCAAGCAATACCGCATGGGCGGATTGCAGGAGTTGCGTCACACCGAAATGATGACGCCCATCAGCAAATTCGCATCGCTCGTGATGACCACCGATCGCGTCGCGGAAATGATGGGCATCGCCTTCCGTGAGATGTTCAACGGCGCGCCCGGACCTGGCTTCCTCGAAATTCCGCACGACATCATGGACGGCAAGGTGGAAGCCTCGAAGGTGCGTTATCCGAAAAACTTCCGCGTGCGCGGCGTGGATGGCGGACCTCCCGATTTCATCGGCGACCCCAACATCGTGCAGCAGGTTGCGGACCTGCTGGCCAACGCCGAACGCCCGGTGGCGTTGTTCGGAACGCAGGCACGCACCTGCCGCGCGCACAACGCGATCGACCGCTTCGCGCGGCACTTCAACATGCCGATTTATGTGAACGGCGCGGCGCGCGGCACGCTTCCGCCGGACCATCCGTACGGCTTCATGCCCTCGCGCAAGACGGCGTTCGATAACGCCGACGTGATCCTGCTCGCGGGCACGCCGCTCGATTTCCGCATGGGTTACGGACGCCGTCTGAATCCGAAGGCGAAGATCGTGATCATGGACATGGATTACCGCAACGTCGGGAACAATCGCGACTTCGATTTCGGGCTGGTCGGCAATCTGAAAACCATCGTGAACGCGATGTGCGAGGCGTCGAAAGGCGATGTTTCGGGGAAGCACGATCGGTTCCTCGAAATGCTGCGCGACGACGAAGCCAAGGCCCGGGGCAAGAACGACAAGATCATCGCCGCGAACGAAGTGCCCATTCATCCCGTGCGCCTGTGCCACGAGATCAACCAGTTCCTCAAGGACGACACGGTTTATATCGGCGACGGCGGCGATATCGTGACGTTCTCAGGCTCCATCGTGCGGCCGCATAAGCCCGGCGGCTGGATGGATCCCGGCCCGCTGGGAACGCTGGGCGTCGGCACCGGCTTTGCCATGGCTTCGAAATTCGCACAGCCCGAGCGGGACGTGGTCGTGCTTTACGGCGATTGCTCGTTTACGCTGACCGGCTTCGATTTTCTGACGATGGTGCACCGCAAGCTGCCGTATGTGGGCGTGATCGGCAACAATTCATCGTGGAACCAGATCCGGTTCGGCCAGGAGCGCAAGTATCCGGGCCGCGGCGATATCGGTAACATCGTCGGCGATGTGCGTTTCGACCATCTGGCGGAGGCCATGGGCGGTTTCGGCATCCGCGTGACGAAGCCGGAAGAGATCCGGCCCGCGCTGGAGAAGGCGCGCGATTCGGGCAAACCGGCGCTGGTGGATGTGGTGATCAACCGCGATGTGTATTCGTCGGGCACATCGAACCAGACCATGTACAAGTAGATTGAAAACCGCTCCCTTACGGTCGCGGCTCGGAAAAAACAACTGAGCCGCGACCGCGACGGAGCGGTATTTAACCCGTATTTAAGGAGACAAACACAGTAGATGGAAGCACTCAAGGGAATCCGCATTCTCGATATGACGCACGTGCAGGCAGGCCCTACCTGCTCGCAGCTTCTCGCCTGGCTGGGCGCCGACGTGATCAAACTGGAATCGCCCGCCGGCGACGCGACGCGCGGCCAACTGCGCGACGTGCCCAATGCGGACAGCCTGTACTTCACGATGTTGAACTGCAACAAGCGCTCAATCGTCGTCAACATGAAATCGCCCGAAGGCAAGGCGGTGTTCGTCGAACTGCTGAAGAAGTGCGACATCCTCATGGAGAACTTCGGGCCGGGCGTGCTCGACCGCTTCGGCTTCGGCTGGGAACAGGTCCACGCCATCAATCCGCGCATCATCA
>JASHSD010000014.1 GCA_030036985.1 Bryobacteraceae bacterium | reverse complement strand
TCTTCTGCAGGAACGCGGTGGAGTTGGTGGTGGAAAAGATGGCGTCGTTGAACGATCCGGAGAACGTCTCGCGGAAAAGGTAGGAACTCAGATAATCGAGATTACCGCGGGCGACCCAGCCGTCGCCGAAGCTGGTTCGGACGACGCCTGTGACGTCGGCGCCTGGCGCCGCCAGCGAAGTCGGAGTGCCCCGGTCGTCGATGCCGTAGGCGATGATGTTAAACACGGTTTTGTCGTTCGGCACGCCGCGTATATCAAGGTGACTGGCAAGGCCGCGGGATGTGTACTCCGTGCCCAGATAGGTCAGATCGTAGCTGCGATTGATGGCCCAGTAGTAACCGGCCCCGACGAAGTATCCGAACTGCGAACTGTGGCCGGCCTCGGGAGTCAGGAATCCGCTTTTGCGCGGTTCCTTTTTCAGAGCCTTATAAAAATACGGGAAGAAGAACATCGGAATGCCGTGCAGTCGAAGCACGGCATTGTGGGCGATGGCGCGATCTTCGGGAATCACGTCGAACAGATTGCTGTGCAGCACCCACCAGGGGTGAGGAATGTGGCAATCGGTGATGATGCCGTCGTGCAGCAGATATTTGTCTTCAATCTTTTCTGCCCATGCCGCTTCGAAATAGAACGGCTGCTGGGTCGTAAGCAGACCGGGGCGCGCCACGACTTTCGTTTTGGTGTATCCGCGAACGCGGTAGAAGGTGCCGAGTTCCGTGTCGGTGTTGTACTCGGCGCGGTCGCAATAGATGATTTCGTCGTGATTGTAATTGCGGTAAGAGACGTTGCCCCAGGCTGTGAATATCTTGGTGTTCTCGTCATATTCGCCCTCGTCGGCCTTGAGTGTGGCGTCGTACATTTCGATGACCACGTGACCATGCAGGTGCGTGACTCCGCCTTCGGATTCCTGGAAGTCGGATGCAATGTTGTAGTCGCCGCGCGCGGGCGGATTGACGCGCGGGATTTTGACGCTGAAGTCGGGGTTCTCAATCGTCGCCTGATTCGTGGGCGGGGGCGTCGGCGGTTTGCTGTTCGCATTCGCCGGAGCCGCCGGGGTTTGATCCGCTGGCGCGGGCGAAGTTTGTGTCGCGGCCGGGGTTTGCACCGCTGCCGGCGCGGGCGTCTGCGCTCTGCCGAATTGGGGTGACAGAATCAGCAGCAACAGACTGAAAACGGACGAAAAGTTGAGAATTTTTCCGTGACAAGCAACATTATTTATGTTACTCAGAGGAGTAGGCCGAGTGCGGATCGAGAGCTTCAACTGGCAACCGTAACACGGCATAATTTACGTCGCAACCCGCCGATGAAAACGACAGCGGGGAAGAGCTATAGATGCACTGCAAGCACTGCGGTTTCGTAAATGGCGATGACGATCACCGCTGCCTTCGTTGCGGCCGGCGATTGAAGGGCGTTGTGATTGCCGCCCCGCCCGGATACTCCGGCGCGAACGCGCTGGCGCCCGTCGCCGTGATGAAGGGCGACACGGAAGAATTCCGCGTGGGCAATCAGACGGTGAACCGAACGGCGTTGAGCGACACGACAACCTCTTTCGAACAGCCGAGTCTGTTCACACATTCGGTCCGGTCAGGCCCGAACATAATCCCGTTTCCGGCCACTGCCCGTCCTCTGCCGCCAACGCCGGCGCCAATGCCGCCGCGGCCGCCTGAACCCCAGCCGCGGGGCCGTAAGGCCGCCGCGCCGTCATTGCAGGAAACGCAGGGCACGCTCGATTTCATCGCCGGCGCGGCTTCGAAGACGCGCAGGTTGAAGACCGAGGTCGAGGCCCAGGTGTTCTGCGATCAACCCGTGGCGACGCCGACGCATCGATTTGTCGCTTCCGTAATCGACGCGACGCTGATCCTGATCGGGTTCGGTTTGCTGATCGTGACCTTCCAATGGTTGGGAGGCAGTTTCGGCGCCGGCAAAATGCTGTGGCTGGAACTGGGATCCGCGTTCACGGCCGTGGCTCTGTTGTACGGCGTCATCTGGGCCATCGCAGGCAGTGAAACCGCGGGAATGCGCTTCACCGATCTGCAGCTGATCACATTCGACGGATTTCCGCTGGATCCGCGCACCCGCGCGCTGCGTTTCGCCTCGTCGTGGCTGAGTTTTTGTTCCGGGGGGCTGGGCCTGCTGTGGGCCGTGGCCGACGAGGAAAACCTCACCTGGCACGACCACATCTCGAAAACGTTCCCAACCATTCGCGACGTGCCGCGCACCTTCGTCAAACAGCGGTAACGTGGAGTGGCGGGAGTGTTTTCCGCCATTCGCAAAAACGAACTGGTCGCGGGCGGGAAGCGGTCCCGGCTGTCGGCTCCGGACCTTTTTGTTCAAATCCAAAAAACGAACTCCCACAGGCCCGGAGGGCGTTCGAAAATTCGAACCCATTTTGGTGTGAGCGTTGGTGTGCACGGTGATTTGAAGTGTAGCGGGGCGGCTGGATGCCGGTGCGCTAAATTACGGCCCTGCAACGAAAAGTCGGTGTGATCGGCGGGCCGGGGGTTGCGAGGCGGGAGTGTTTTGCGCCATTCGCAAAAACGAACTGGTCGCGGGCGGGAAGCGGTCCGGGCTGCCGGCTCCGGACCTTTTTGTTCAATTCGAAAAAACGAACTCCCACGGGCCGCGAGGGCGTTCGAAAATTCGAACCCATTTTGGGGCGAGCGCTGGTCTGCATGGGTGATTCGAAGTGTAGCGCGGCGGCTGGATGGCGGGAGCGCCAAGTTACGGGCTTGCAACGAAAAGTCGGTGTGATCGCCCGAGCCGGGGGTCAGTTCTCCGTGGGCCTCTCAATGTGGTCGATGACGAGCGTTTCGACCGGCCCTCTGCCCGACTCGAGTCTTAGGCCGAGCTGTTCCTGGAGCGCCGTGAATATCGAAGGAGGCCCGCCGGGGTCGGCAGCCGCCGGTGGTCCATTAAGGGGGCCAGGTCGGTTCCCTCTCGCGAAAACTCGACGCGAATATCGAATCGCCCGGTGATTCCTGTTTTGTCGATCACCGGCCGGCCCACAACGACCCGAAGCAGCCTGGAGAATTCATCGAGCGTCGCGCCCTGAGCTTCCACCGCCAGCTTGATCCCGTAGATCATTCTCGTGCAGTATTCTTTGGTCAGCTGAGGCGGAGGCGGTGTCGGCCAGGGCTTGCAACTTCCCTCCGTGAACGAGCGCAGCTTCGGCCGCCCGCGGGCGACGGTTAAGAAATAAACAGGGCCCTCTCTCGTTTCACGATGGATCTTCAGTTGAAAACGATCTTCGAGGAGGGCTTGCAACATTTGGCCCCTCATCACCTTTACGCTCGGCTTGCCTTCGGCTGTTGCGTTGATCTCATAAAAGGCAGAGTGGGTCCAGGACGGCTCTCCCCTGAGCGGGAGAATACCGTCCGCGTCCGTCTCATAGGTGTTTCCAATCAATTGCAGTAAGGGGACGCAATCGGTGGCGAGTCGTCCGGGTGATGAATTGGCGCCGGGTATGTGGAAAAAAGGCTGTTGCGAAGGATCCGGACAGCTCCTGATCGAGGCAACGTCGAATTTTGGCGTGTCCACCGGCGCGACTTGAGCCTGGATCACAGGCGCGGTCAGCACCCCGATCACGATTGGCGCCGCGAGGGCAGCCAGGCCGATCGCCGCCA
>JASHSD010000288.1 GCA_030036985.1 Bryobacteraceae bacterium | reverse complement strand
CAGGATTACAGCGTGCAGGACTGAAGGTGACCAGAGTTTCTATTCAGACGCCGCCGACCGAGGCTTCTGGCAACTACCTGCGCGCCAAAGCAAATAAGCTCGGCCATCTCCTCGAATTCTAGCCATGTTGTCCAAACCTAAAGAATATTTCGCTACAATGACCAACGCCTATGCGGCCCATTACGGGCACAATACGGACGAGTGGACCCGCGATATCCAGATGCGATGCGTGCCCTCGCTGATCCAGGGGCTGCTCAAGTTGCCAGCCTCGATACGGGCACTCGATGTAGGTTGTGGCCGTGGGGATGACGTGGACTATTTCGCCTCCATCTACAGCTACGTAGTGGGTATAGATATCTGTTGGCAGTCGGAGTGGCAGCACGTTCTAAGCCGCCGCAACAATGTGCGGTTCGAGTGTTCGGATCTAATGTCGCTGAGATCCGGCCCGCCTTTCGACCTTATCCTCGATAACGGTTGTTTCCACCACCAGCATCCCGACGTTTATGATGCCTACCTCGCCGCCGTTGCCCGGAGGATGCACTCCGAATCAAGCTTCGTCCTGCTTACATTCAAGGACTCGTCACCGCACCAGCACATCGACCCCCAAGGGCGCCTGCACCGATATTTTGACACAAAGGAACTGCACGTGCTCATGACCCGCTTAGGACTGAGCGTTATCAACGAAGTCGACCTCTACCGGATCGCGAAAGGCGATTACTACCGGCTGACCTTTTGCCGCCTTCACTCTTGCAGCGAATCGGCAACTAGCCGGAACCCACGGTAGCGGAATAAAGGGCCTGGATGCGGCCCATGTCGGCGCGCACATCGCGTTAGATCGCCCCCAAGGGCGAACGATCCACCTCGCAAAATCCGGTATCTCTTCCCCAATAAACGGCTAAGGTCGTCTTCGACAAAAGTCCCACCGCCATAAGGTGTATACAGGCTTGTCGTCCACTCTTCGACGTTGCCAGCCATGTCGAAGACACCGAACTCCGAAACACCACGCGGATATTGGTCGACCGGGGTAGTACGGCCGATCCCTGCTTCCATCGTGTTAGCTTTTTGTGGATCAAACTCTTGCCCGTACGGGTATTCTCGGCGCGAAATACCGCGTGCCGCACACTCCCACTCGAACTCAGAAGGAAGCCGGCAGGGCCTTCCGAGACACTCCCCCGCCCAAGCCGCATACATCACAGCCGCTTCGTATTCGACGCCCCAGACAGGATGATCCGCTGGTTCCGCGGCAGCGATAGATTCGGGTGGTTCGAGTGGCGTGTACCTCAGAAATTGGCCATAGTCGCGGTTTGTAACCGGAAACCGGGAAATTCGAAAGGGTGCGACCTGCACTTTGTGTTTCGGAAACTCTTTGAAGATCCAGTCGCGAAGCTGTATTCCATCGTAGCCGTCAATCAGCCTTGATCTCCAGTAGCCAATGCACCTTTCGACCTCGGATTCGTCAGATCCGATTTCGTAGATCCCCCCGGGAATGAAAACAAATTCTCCATGAATCCAGTGACTATGAGCGTGCAACGTATGATCTCCCCGTGGCCCAGTATCTTATCCCATTACTCCAAACCCTCGCAAGCGCTTTGTCGACAGCGCTTTGTCGACATCGCTTTGTCGACATGGATGTTTGCGACATACACATCGATGTACCTGAGCGTTGTAGACGTGTCCAGGTCTCTTGGCCAGAGCCCGGTGTCGATCTTTGCTGTCGGGGGTATGGAATTGTAATCGGCCTTTGTCAGTGGAATCGCCGGAATGCTTTGAGCGCAGCCATTCTGGTCGTCCGTCAGCGACTTGCCAACTGACCAATGACTTCCAGCGCCTTCGCCATTTGCCGATCAACACCTGAGATCAAACTGCAAGGGTCCACATCGACGGTTATGTGCGGCGTGACGCTCTTGCCATCCAGCGACTCGCCGCGGGAGGTATACCAGCCAAAGACTGGAAGCCGCAACCAGTAACCGCCGCCGACCTTGAAGTTTGCGGCCCCGAGCACGTTTCCGGCAGTCTTCGTGCCCACGACCGTCGCAAGATTATGCTCTTTGGCAAAGCTGGTGAGCATCTCAGCCGCGCTATTTGTCCACTCGTTGACAAGCAGAACGATCTTTCCATGGAAGGGCTGCGGTCCCGAACCTTGAGTCAGGAGGACAACGGATTTGTCCCGGAAAGCGAAGCGCCCGAGCGTCATGATGGCCTCGATTTTGTTCCCCGGCATCGGAACCCTCGGCAGGCTTTCACGGTCATACCCGGTGCGCAGCCGCTTCGGCGTCAAACTGTTTCCGATCGGGATCTGGCCGGAGCACATGTAGCTTGCCAACCTTGCGAAGCCGAGGCTGCCGCCGATATTGCCACGGAGGTCGATGATGAGGCGATCAGCGCCGCGATCCTTCAGGTCTTTGATAGCGGCGTCCAGAGCGCGGGTAAACCTCATCCCCAGAGAACCCGAAAAGTACGCGATCCGGAGAACCCCAATATTCGGAGGGATGATCGAGTGCTCTAGGCTCTTGGGCTCGACGATGGGCGGTCGCTCTTTCGTGCCCTTTCTGGCCGGTACAGCAACCTGGACATCGCGGAAGTTGTCACCTTGCGGGGTGGAAAGCGTCAACTTATATGTTTGCCCCGGGAGAAATCGCGGCATCACAGACGGCTCGCAGGCAACGCCATCCACTGCGACTAACGCGTCACCGGGGCGAACGCCGGCGGCGTGGGCCGGCCCACCGTTATACACATCCAGAAAAGTCCATCTGGCGACGCCTGAGCACTCCGATAAACGAACACTCGCGTTCATTGTGTGCTGTGGCAAGAATCGGTTTTGGCTCTCGTGGTAGAACACCGTGTGGCTGCCGCCCAGCGCCTGGAGAAGTTGTTGAACGCCCGCTTCGAATGCCTCCGTATCACCGGCGAGGAGATCCGGCGTGCGTTCCTCAATGAGCTTGAACCAAGCGTCGTAATCTATTCCTCCCACATTGAAGTGGTGCTTGACTACCTGCTTTCTGATCGCACTGAGAATTTCTGTTCGCTCGCGCTCGCCCAGTGGCATTTTGTCTCCCTTCACTTCCGGACTGGCGCCGCCACGCCCGGGCCTGCCGCACCCTCAATGATGAATGCCGCCCAATAATAGGGCGGCGCCGATTGGCCGTACCGGCGCAGCATTTCGCGCTTCGCTGTCGCCAGCGCGATCCCCGGCGGTGCGCCTTTCGCCAGATCCCCATAAAATCGCTTCATGAGAAACGACGAGAACGTGTCGTCGATTGACCACAACGTCGAGACGACCGACCGCGCGCCGGCGAGCAGAAACGCGCGCGATAGCGCCGCGATTCCCTCCTCTCCCTCGACCGGCCCCAGTGCGGTGTCGCAGGCGGACAGAACTACCATGTCCGCATTGAAGCGCATTTGAACGATCTCGGATGCCTGCAGGAACCCGTCTTCACCGTGCGCGGGATCGCTTCGCAGCAACAAGGCGGAGCGGTCGGGGTCAACATTGCTCGCGAATCCGTGGACGGCCAGATGAATGTAGCGGTAGTGCGCGAGATCCGCTCGTTTGAAGGCAGACTCGGTCGCGGCCGGACCCAGCAGAATCGTGTCCGATTGACCATGGACGGTCGATTCCGCGGTCTCAACTTCATCGGCGGAAGCAGGCAGGTCGGTCAGGTTGTCGGGATCGTATCCCCTGGTGAGCGCAGCCTGTTTCAGTTCTCCGCCGGGGTACGACACTCCGCCCACGGCGAACAAAGTATGCGAAAACGTTCGGGCACGGCGTTCCTGCTTTGTGAGAAGAACGAACCCGGTGGCGGAGGGCGCGTAGGTGACGCTGTGAGAATCGACCACGTACTTACCGTCTCCGTCCACAAGCGCGTCGAACGGGATCAGATGCAGGCGACCGTCCGGCACGACGATGAGATTCTCTTTCTCCGTGGCCTCCGGTATGGGCTGAAGAAGTGCCTGGTAAAGGCGTCGACCCTCAATCTCGCCGGATTGCTTCGCTTTCACCGCGTTGAGGAACGCCGCCGTTAACGTGTCGATCCGCTGCCTGGCGGGCAATTCGACGATCCTCGCGTGGGAGCGTGTAATGACCAGGCAATACGACTGCGGATAGGCGACCACATACTCGAGGAGGGCCGTGGTCGGACTGAGACTTTGCTGCACTTGCGGGATGCCAATTGTGTCGTGGGAGCGCGCCTTCAGGATGCTGATATCAGGCGTCACCCATCGGGCCTGTTCGGTCATGAAAATCTGCTCGCGGACTCGTTGTACTTCGCGAGGCGGCGTGGGGGACATCAGTTCGATTCTGAGCCCGGCGATGGCCTTTTCTGTGCCGGCGGCGCCGCTAGATCGGGTTGATCCCGACATCAGCAGGTCGGCGAGAATCCGCCCGCGGACCTGCTCCACTATCGAGTAGGCCTTCGGCACTTCATGCAGATGTTGTGCGACCAGTGAGAAATGCTCCGTGTAGATCTCGCTCGATGCGGTGATGACGGCGGTCTTCGCGAGGACGCTGGAGTAATTGCCGACGAGCGAGTCGACGAAGGCCGACGCCCGATCATAGGTGTTATCGGCCTCCGCGTACTTGCCCTGACGCACTTCGACCTCCGCCAGAGTCTTGAGGCGCTCGGGCACGAACCAGACATCTCCGCTCGCCTGGGTCGAATCCGCGGCAAGCCTGGCGAATTGCTCCGCTTTCTCCAGATCTCCCCGTTGCCGGAACAGGTCGGACAGCTCTGACTGACCAGTCGCAAGCTCTCGGGTGAAGCCCTGGGCTTGTGCCAGAGCGATCAGCCTCTCGAAAAGTGCGAGGCTGTCTTCCCGGTTTCCGCGTGAGTCCGCGATTTGGGCGTCCAGGTCGAGCGCGACTGCCTCGTGCGAGAGCCTGTTTCCCTGCTGCGCTCGGGCCATGATGTCGTCGTCGATGCGCTGTGCGGCATCCAGCCGGTGCAGTCCGATCAGGGCTGTCACTTTTTCCTCGTTCGCGTTGAATGGGAAGCCGGCGTCTGGGGTTGCGGCGGCGATTTTCGACACGTTTTCGAAGTATGGGAGCGCCTGATCGAACAGCCTGGACTGGACCAATCCGGTCCCCATCGCTGTCAGATATCTGATCTGGGCGCCCGCGTCGCCATTCTTCGTGGCCTCCGCCAAGGCGCCGCCGACGTTCTTGCGGGCTGTTTCGAGATCGCCGTCGTAGAAGGCCGCGATTCCCAGTTGGGCAAGAGCTCGGTATTGCCATTTCACATCTCCGAGGTCGCGCGCGAGGGCGGCTACTTCCTGCCAATCCTCGCGCATGGCGCGTGAATCGAATTCTCCGTCGATGTCGCCTTTGACGATCAGGCAAAACATGCGCAATTGTTTGTCGGCCAGGAGGATTGAGTTGGAACTGAGGTCTTTGGCCAATTCCGCGGCGGTTTCGGGCAAGGGGTGCTGCCCGCTGTTCGATCTGATGACGCCGAGCCTGGCATAGAGCGCATTTCTCTGATCACCGGTGGCGAGGAACATCTTTTCCGCCGCTGCAAAATCGGGACCGGCATCGGCCCAGTTGTCGAGATCCGCCAAATGCAGAGCGTGCTGCAGTCTCGATGCGGCTGCAGGTTGTTGGTCTGCAGCCAGGCATGGAAAGACAAAACCGAAAACAAGGAGGAGAACCACCGGAAATGACATGCTCACTCTGCTCTGTTAATCCACGACTACCGAATACTGGCGCCACGACAGCCGTTTTCGAATAGCGAGGGTGTATCGACCCGGCTTAATCGCGCGCAGATCGATACGGACAGCCAGAGTTTCGGTGGTTCCATTCCAGGTTGCCGTTCCGGTCGTCTGGGCTTCAACTTTGCCCGCGCTGTTGCGGAACTGAATCGAATACGGACCGTCTTCCGCGCCGAGTGGAAGCCGTATCTGAAGATTCAGCAACGCCCGCCGAACATGGGGGGCTTGCTGCGCTATGGATTGCGGGGCTTGAGCGGATCTCTCCGACGTGACGTTACGGTAATCGAGGATCTCCGTCTGCGGCGTAATCTGCGATATCTGCACGGGGACGCGCGGTTTGGGAGAGAGCGCCTTACGGCCGAATTGCCAACCCGCCACGGCCACCGCCAGGACCGCCACAAGCGTAGCCCAGCGCTTGCGGTTACGGCGGGCGCGGTAAGCTTTCCGATACGCGCCGTAGGCTTCGAAACAGGGTGCGCACGTGGCGATGTGGTCGATGACGTCGTCAAGATCAGGAACGGATAGACGACCGGAGGCTACTGCTTCGACTGTTCTCACCTCCGGGCAGCTGAATCTCTCGGGATTGGGAAAATTCGACGCCAGCGTTTCGGTCGCAACCCGTACCAGGTCGATTTCATCCCTGCGCCCGAATTTCGTTTTCCGATCCGGCTTTGCCATCAATCACTGTCTTCAGATTCGGCTAGCCGCCGGAACTGACTATTCTTCAGTTCCTCAAATGCGTTCTGAAGGCCGCGGTAGTACCTGGATTTGACTTGCCTTACCGACAGCCGACGCACCTCGCTGATCTCCTTCCATGAGAATCCGAGCATCCGCAAATGAAGCGTGTGCTTGATTTCGTGGCGCAGAAGGGCCAACAGCAGGTCCAGCGTCAGACGCCATTCGAGCGCCGCAATCGAGTCGGGGCATCGCAGCGAATGATTCTTCTCAAGCTCGCGCCCGAGACCTTCGAGAGCGAGGCGACCTTCGCGAATACGACGGGCCCGAACACTACGATGAAACGCCGTGGCCAAATAGCCGTTGATGTTGCGTCCCACTTCCGGTGCCGACCGGAGCCGGGAAGAAACCGCAATCGCAACGTCCTCAAGAGTCTCGGCCGCGATTGGGCCATCGTTCAACTCTCGTTCGACGTGTCGGAAGGCCCACGGCCACATCCGCTCGGCTATTTCATATACGCGCGGATCAATGGATCGATCCTGATCGTCGGTGGATCCAATCCAGAATGGCGGAATCCGGCTCCTGTCCGAGGTGAGCAGTTTGCTCTTTGATACTCCGCTCACCCGGCTACCCTGACCGAACCGTCGATACGGCTGACGATTGGCAAACAAATAAAAACCTTCAACAACCTTGCCTCTACTCAGAATAAGGGTTATGAGGAGGGATATGTCCCAAAATATTTTTGATGCGCGCCGAGCTTTAATAATTACGACCAAAATCCGGGGTCGGTCAGGCGCCAAACTCAGGAATTTCAGGCGTTACCTTCGGACGCATTTAAATCCCAATATAGCTCAAGCCGGTTGGAGTTAGATTCAGCACGTCAGATGACCCGACTCTTCGGCGTTGATCGGCGATTCCCGCACGTTCTGCGGTCTTTGTCCCTCATCGACCACGGCGCCCGGCGGCCCGCAACTCAAGGAAGCGAGCGTAACAGGGCGAGCAGTGCGTGACGTGGTTCCATGCGCTCTTTTCATTCGTTTCGTCCTCAGCCTGAATTTTTTCCGGGTTCATGGCGAGATCGCGAACCACCGCGTCGTCGGGGCAGCCCTGCCGGTGCGGATTCGGATAGCCGCGGAGTATCGCGCGCTGAACCTCGTCCTGCAGACGACGGTATTTTTCCTCTGGCGATTCAATCATCGATCATGAACCCGGCCCGCGTGAACAGAATTATAGAAAACTGGCGATCTGATTGAGAAGCCGGTTGAAGCGCCGGTAAAGGGTATTCGACTGCGTGCCAAGACGCTCCGCGATTTCATACCAATAATAGCCGGCCTTGAGCATCCTGTAGATCTCAAGTTCCTCTTTCCGCCCCAGTTGCCTCAGCTTGGTTTCGAAGCGCTGAAGATCGATCTCGGTCCGGTAAGCGTTTTCGGTATCGGCAGTATCGCCGATCAACGCGTCCTTCCTGTATTCGTCGAGCGCGTCCAGCGAAATGTTCAGAGCGAGGTGTCCGCGGGCGCCCGGATCTTCGAGGCCGTGTGCTATTCGTTTCGCCGTTGTGTACACCCGGAAGCCGGGATTACTGCCGAGGTTCTCCCTGTATCTGCGCCATAAATTCTGAATAGCCTGGTCGGCCAGTTCCGACACGCACCAAACGTCTCCCAGAACCCTTCTCGAAAGCGCTCTCAATTTGTCCTGAACGGGAACGACTGCTTCGATCCAACCGAAGAAGATCGGTTCGCCGTTATCGTCCTTGTCGTTCAGGTAGATGGGAACGGTCGCGTCGCCATCTTGTTGCGGATCGTAGTCAAACGGAATTGTAATCATGGCCATTCGAAAACCTGTGTTTAAATTTTTTTTTGCCGAGAATGTCCAAAAATCCCGTTCTCGGCCCTTATATGTATAAGGCTTTGTGAAACGAAAATGTCCCGTTCGAATTCGACAGTCGTGATCGCCTCTCTGAGAAAGGATCGCGCTTAAGATGGCGGACTCCGCAATCGAACAGCAACAGAGGCTGGAGGTAAAACTCCGGCGCGAACTCGGCGACGGTATCCTCGGCCTGCTCGATGACGACGCCGTCGAGGACATCGTGCTCAATCCCGACGGGGCCCTCTGGGCGAAGAAGATGGGATCCGGCTTCGCCCGCGTCGGGCAGATGTCCGGCGGCCAGGCCGTGTGCGCGATGAACACAATCGCGTCGATGAGATCGATGGTTCTGAACTCCGAACGGCCTGTGCTGGAAACGGAATTGCCGCTGGACGGAAGCCGGTTTGAGGCTTTGATTCCGCCGGTCGTCAGGCACCCGGTCTTCGCGATTCGCCGTCGGCCCAGACGAATATTCACGCTCGACCAATACTCCGAGTCCGGCATTCTCACGGACAAGACGGATCAACTGAATCGTCTGCGAAGGCGCGAAAACTTCGCGGAACAGCTGGCGGGGCTTTCTCATGCGGATGTCATCCGCCGCGCTATTGCAGCGAAAAAGAACATTCTGACGGCCGGTTCCACAGGCTCCGGCAAAACGACCTTTACCAACGCGATCCTCGACGGCATCGCGGAGATTTCGCCGCATGACCGGGTGATCTCGATAGAGGACACGACCGAACTTCAGTGCTCCGTCGCGAACTACGTGGATTTGAGAGCTGTGGGAAACGTAACGATGCTCGATTGCCTGCGGGCCTGCATGCGCCTGAAGCCGAGCCGAATCGTTGTCGGAGAAGTACGCGGCGCTGAAGCGCACACGATGTTGAAGGCATGGAATACCGGGCACCCCGGCGGCGCCGCGACAGTCCATGCGAACGATGCTCTGAGCGGTTTGATTCGGCTGGAAAACCTCGTCGCGGAAGCAACCAGTGCGCCTCAGCAGCAACTCATTGCCGAGGCCGTCGATCTGGTGGTCTTCATTGACGAAGAGGCCAGTCTGCCGGCCGGTCGGAAGGTCAGAGAAGTGGCGCTCGTGACTGGCTACCGGGACGACCGGTATCAGCTCGAGTACGTGTAGTCAGCAATCAGTCGGAAAAAGGAGCAGTGAATGAAATCTCAACGTTTTTATTGGACCCGGGGAAATCCACCCCGAGTCCTGATCTTCTTGGCGGCGGTTTTCACCCTCGCCATCCAGGCCTCCGCGGCGCCCGCGGGTGGCGGTCTGCCGTGGGAGGCGCCGATGACCGCGATAGCCTCGTCCCTCACTGGGCCCGTGGCCTACGCCATCGGACTGATCGGCATCGCGATCGCCGGCGGCACCATGCTTTGGGGCGGCGATCTCGGTGAGGTTGGACGAAAAGCCTGCATGATCGGTTTGGTCATTGCGGTTCTGGTCTTTGCGGCGCCGATGCTGAGTTCCGCGTTCGGCGTGGCAGCGGCATTGGTGTAACGGTATGGACGACGCAGCCAAGCCACGCGAGATCCCCATTAACCAGTCGGCAAACCGGCCCAATACCCTCCTCGGAGCGGACCGTGAAATGGTGCTCGTCGCGATTATGATCGCCTTCGGTATGGGACTCAGTCTGGCGACATGGTGGGGCGTGGTCTTGGCTGCTTTGTTCTGGGTCGGAGCAGTGGCGGTTTTGCAGCGGTTGGGTAAGGCCGATCCGCTGCTCCGACAAGTCTATCTGCGGCATATCCGCTACGGCGATTGGTACCCGGCAAAGAGCGGGATCTACTTCGCAAGCGTCCCGCCGCCCATGAAGTGGAAATGAGTACGCGGGGATGGCCGAACAAAGGAGACAGGAATCGTGCAGTTAATCGAACATCGCCGGAAGCCAGTAGGTCTTGCCGATCTGTTGATGCATCACGCCCTGATTGACGACGGCATCCTGCTCCAGCAGGATGGTTCGCTGCTGGCGGGATGGACCTACCGCGGGCCGGACATGATGTCGAGCCCGGCGTCGGAAATGGACGCCCTCAGCGCGCGGTTGAATTCAGTCCTGAAGCTGGGCAGCGGCTGGATGCTGCAATGCGACGCGATTCGCAGCGAAGCGCCGGGGTACCCCAAGGACGGAGCTTTTCCCGATCCGGTCACGAAGATCATCGATGACGAGCGGCGGCAACAGTTCATGGCGGAGGAAGCGCACTATGAGACCGAGTATTTCCTGACCCTCACCTACCTGCCGCCGGCCAGGATGGAGCAGAAGATCCAGGATTTTATGTTCGAGGGCCGCAAGTCGGGCGGCGCGCACACTGCCGCGCAGATGCTGGAACGCTTCCGGTCCCAGCTTGAGCGCTTCGAGAACGTTTTCGGAACGTTATTCAGGACGGAACGACTGCGCCGTGTCGAGATACACGACGATCTCGGTGATTTACATATTCACGACCGGCTGTTGCGCTACGTGAGGCGTTGCGTATCCGGGAAGGACCATCCCTTCGCGGTGCCTGAAATCCCGATTTTCCTCAATGATGTTCTCGCGTGCGACGATTTTCGCGGCGGCGTCGAACCCCGCATCGGACAAAAGCACATCCGGGTGCTGGCGATCGACGGATTCCCTCGCAGCAGCTCACCGGGGATTCTTCGCGAGTTGGACTCCTTGTCGGTGGAGTACCGGTGGAATACGCGCGCAGTGATGCTTGACGCGCAGGAGGCTGAGGCCATCCTCGACAAAACGCGAAAGAAGTGGCGCTCCAAAATTCGCGGCTGGCGCGACCAGATTCTGAAGACCGAGACCGGGGCCGTAAATCTGTACGCCGCCGAGATGGCCGGCGACGCCGAACAGGCGATGAGCGTTGCCAATTCCGGCGAGGTGCAGTTTGCTTGGTACAGCTCAAATCTGATCTGCATGGATGAGGACCTCGATCGCCTGCATCGGACCACGCGCACTGTTACGAAGACCCTGCAACGGATCGGGTTCTCCTGCCGACTTGAAACGGTCAATGCAGTCGAAGCATGGCGAGGCAGCCTGCCGGGTGACGGCTATAGAAACGTTCGCCGGAATCTCCTGCACACATTGAACATCGCCGACCTTCTGCCCATCACCGCTGTTTGGGCGGGACAGCTCGAAAACCCATCCGCACTGATGCCACCAAAAAGCCCGCCGCTGTTGTATGCGGCGACGAGCGGTTCCACGCCGTTTCGATTTAACCTGCATGTCGGCGATCTCGGCCACACGATGATCTGCGGGCCTTCCGGCGCCGGCA
>JASHSD010000287.1 GCA_030036985.1 Bryobacteraceae bacterium | reverse complement strand
GATCGTGACCATGATGACCTGGGGCGAATCGCCCATGGCCGGGCAGGTTTCGCCGGAGTTGAAGGATAAGATCATCCATGCGACGCTGGCGGTCGGCGACGCTGAGATCGCAGGCAACGATGTCCCTCCGGACCGATTCGAGAAACCAGCCGGCATCGCCGTCATCATTGCCGTGAACGATTTCGCGGAGGGCGAGCGCATCTTCAACGCGCTGGCTGAAGGCGGGAAGGTGGAGATGCCGTATGAAAAGACCTTCTGGTCAAAGGGCTTCGGGATGGTTCAGGACCAGTTCGGGATTTCGTGGGAGATTAACTGCGAAAATCAGTAGGTTCTGGCGTGGGTTGGGCTCGCGGACATTCGGATACTCGCGATTGCGAGCGCGGTTTCTCCGAGGCATTCGTGGTAGTGGCCCGCCGAGGGAGATCGGCAGCTATCTGCGACCTTTTCCGCAGCCGCCGCGTCAGGACTTCAGGCCGCCTTGGTAAATAGGAGAATTACTTTACCCTCTGGCGCAACGTAGACCTCTCGCGGGTCGCCAAAATCGTCCTCACCGATATCGTAGTAAGTGCGTCCAAAAAATTCGGCTCTCACTCTTTTGACATCGCGATCAGTGAACTGAAGCTGCGCGTAGAGATCTGCTTCCTTGGGCTGGAGCAAGGAGCGAAACGCGTCGACCTTATTACCCGTAGCGTAGATCTCCCAGAAAACGAGCTGGAAGTCTTTGTCCAGCGGCTTCAGAATTCGGATTTGGGTGCCGACGGTCGAGCCGTAATCCAAATTAAACTGCTGGCAGAGTTCGCGAGATGCCGGAAACACGTCGCTTCGGACAGAGATGTATAGACGAACCTCATGGCCGTTAAAACGCTTGGGAGTTAGTCGAAATCCATCCAGCGCAACGGCGGTCTTGTCGTAGACATCATCGGTGCCGACAATTTTGCTTTCCTCCTCTTGTTTCGGCATGAAGTGCTTCTCAAAGTCTCGGGCAAGCTATTCGCGCAAGTCTTCAGGCGTTGAGAACGTGCCAACGGTGTGCGTTTCCCGAAGCTTCTTTTTGAAAGCCGAGAGGCGTTTCCGCGCACGGGTATCTTCGTCAACCGCCGATTGGGGGAAGGATGCGGTCTCGTCGTCAGCGATATATATGAGAACTTCCTTTTTCTGTTCAATGGCCTTTTCGTATTCCAGCACCGTGAACGGTCTTTTGGAACTCGGTTCGATCGAGCCGAGTCGATAGGCGATGATGCCCACGTAAACATCGCTTCCTTCGACCTCGGCAAGGCAGGTTTCCAGTGGGCCGGTAGTCCGCTCCGAACTCCTCCATGCCGCGAACCGTAACGTCGAATCGCTTTAGCGCATCCCACACCTCGCGCCGGTGGTCCTTCAGATCCTTATAGGTGGACGAAATGAATACAGTTTTCGGCAGCATCGGCCTCGTTCTGATAATTATAGGCGGTCTCAGAAAGGGGCTTCGGGTTGATCGGGACGCCCTCTCTGCCTGATATTGGTAATGTCATGCTTTGCATAACCATCCGTCGGGCGCGGGCGAATCTGTCCAAACTGGTCCAACGCGCCGAACGGGGCGAGGAGGTCGTGATCGCGCGCGGGAGAACGCCGGTGGTGCGTCTCGTGGCGATTCAGAATCCTCCGAAGAAGCGGGTGCCGGGGCTGTTCAAAGGCGAATTCGAGTTCCCCGAATCGTTTTCGATCCGCTGCCGTCCGACGAACTGGCGGCTTGGGAGTAGATGCGTCACCAAATCGCGCGAACGTTTGACGCGTGTATTCGACCATCACGCGTCAGGACGGGTACGGCGTACAGGGTCGGCTGTCGCGGCGATGATCCGATCGGGAAGATCGGGGACTTCGCCGCGCGAGACAGCCGCCATATTCAAAGCGATCTTTTCGTCAACCGAAATGTATCTGAGAACCGCCTTCGGATCGGCCACGGCGCTGCGAACGTCCCTCAACGCAATTGCAGGAATCCTGCCTTTCTCGGTCAGGTACACCATCTCTGCGATGCTGATGGCGGATACCCCGATATGATCGCCGTTCGAGATTGCGGTGTCGATAAAGGCCGAGGCGGAGCGCCCGAGCCGCGGATCAGAGTAGAGGTACCAAAGCGCCGTATGCGTGTCGGCGATCGCAACTATCATCAGAAATCGGAGCGCGGAAAATTCGCAAACATCTCAGCGCGATTCCGATCGATCTCCTCGGCCGACGGGGCGGCGCCATACTTTGCAAGCGAACCGCGCAGGGACCGCGTGGGTTCCTTGGCGTGTGGCTCCTCAGCCGTCTCCGCGAAGATTCGTTCGAGAGCCTGACGCACAAGCGCATCCGGCGAGACGCCCCTGGCCCGCGCAGCCGCGGCCAGTTTCGCTTCCTCTTGCGGTTCCAGTGGCAAAGTGAGGGTCATCGGGACGTCTTTATTCTACGATCCCGGCGCGCCGCCGACCTTGCCGGGAATGATTTCAACCAACGGGCAATCCGACCAGGCGACCGTTTCCATCTTCGGTACCCTCCCTTTCATCGCAGAGCGTTCACAGTATAGAATCGACACCGGAGGTTCGTCCGCATGAAATATTCCGCAGCGCTCGCACTCGTGCTCGCCTTCGGTCTCTATGGCCAGGAGTCGACCGGTTCCGCCCCGGCTCCCGCGCCGAAACCGCAATATCCGCAAGGCACGGTCGAGCACATTAAGGTTCACGGAAAATCCCTCGAAGGCAATCTCGACGGCGATTCCGCCGATCGCGACGTTCTCATTTACCTCCCGCCGAGCTACAAGAAGCAGACCAAGCGCCACTATCCCGTCGTTTACTTCCTCCACGGCTACGGCATCAACGCGCAGCGCTACTGGGACATGATGAAAGTGCCGGAAACGGCCGACAAGGACATCGCCTCGGGCGCGTCGAAGGAAATGATCCTGGTGCATCCCGACGCCTTCACGCTTTACAACGGCAGCATGTATTCGGTCTCGCCGACCACGGGCGATTGGGAAACCTTCATCGCCGAAGATCTCGTGAAGTATGTCGACAGCCACTACCGCACCATCCCCAACCGCATGAGCCGCGGGCTCGCCGGCCATTCCATGGGCGGATACGGCACGATACGCATAGGAATGAAGCGGCCCGACGTCTTCTCCAGCCTTTACGTCATGAGCGCCTGCTGTCTCACCGCGAGCCTGACTCCCGGCGGACGCGGCGGCGCCGCGCTCGAAAAACTGAAGAGCCCCGCGGAAGCGAAAAGCGGCGGTGGACGCGGCGGCGTGGTGCTGCTGGCGGAAGCGGCCGCATGGTCTCCGGACCCGAAGAATCCGCCTTTTTTCGTCGATCTGCCGACCAAAGACGGGCAGCCCGTGTCCGACGTGGTCACGCGCTGGGCCGCCAACGCACCGCTGGCGATGCTCGACCAATACGTGCCGAATCTGAAGAAGATGCACGCGATCGGCATGGAAGTCGGCCTGCAGGATACGCTGGCCGCGAGCAACAAGCTGCTGAATGAAACCCTCACTCTCTTCGGCGTCGATCACACCTTCGAGACTTACGAGGGCAATCACACGAACAGGGTGCCGGAACGCTTCGAGCAAAAGCTGCTGCCGTTTTTCACCAACAACCTGACCTTCACTTCGGCCAAACGTTAGCGGAGGCCCTCTATGCACGGACGAGACAACCAATCGGCCGCGGCTTCCGTCATACGCGTCTCGATCGGCAATTTCCTCGAGATGTATGATTTCACGGTCTTCGGCTACTATGCCGTGGAAATCGGCAGAACCTTCTTTCCGGCAACGAGCGCCTTCGCCTCGCTGATGCTTTCGCTGATGACGTTCGGCGCGGGGTTTCTGATGCGGCCGCTGGGCGCGATCGTACTGGGCAATTACGTCGATCGGCACGGGCGCAGGCGCGGTCTGATCCTCACGCTCGCGCTGATGGCGACGGGCACGGCTTCGGTCGCGTGCGTTCCGGGATATGCCACCATCGGCATCGCGGCGCCGCTGCTGGTGCTCGCGGGCCGGCTCGTGCAGGGCTTCTCGGCGGGCGTGGAGGTGGGCGCGGCTTCGGTCTATCTGGCGGAGATCGCGACGCCCGGCCGCACCGGCTTCTACACGGCATGGCAGTCGGCGAGTCAGCAGCTCGCGGTGGTGTTCGCCGCGCTGCTCGGCCTGACGATCGCGCCGCTCTGGGGCTGGCGCGCGCCGCTGATCGCCGGATGCCTGCTGATTCCGTTTCTGTTTTGGGTGCGCGCTTCGCTTCAGGAGACCGATGCATTCCTCGCGCGCAAACACCATCCGTCGATTCGCGAAATCTGGACGACGATCCTGACGCACGCCCGCCTGATCGTGCTGGGCATGATGCTCTCGACATTGACCACGGTCACGTTCTACATGATCACGGCGTACACCCCGACATTCGGGTCGAGCGTTCTGCATCTGGCGAGCCGGGGAAATCTGGCGGTGACGCTCTGCATCGGCGCATCGAACTTCGTGCTGGTGCCGACGATGGGCGCGCTGTCCGACCGCATAGGCAGGCGGCCGCAACTCGCGGCCGTGGCGATTCTGGCGCTGCTCTCGGCGTGGCCGCTCTATACGTGGCTCGTGGCCGGACCGACGGTGACGAAGCTTCTGATCGTCGAGCTTTGGTTCTCGCTGATCTTCGCGGCCAGCAGCGGCGCCATGGTTCCGTTTCTGACGGAGATCATGCCCGCGAACGTTCGGGCCACAGGCTACTCGCTGGCGTTCAGTCTCGCCACGGCGGTTTTCGGCGGATTCACCCCCGCGATTTCGACGGCGCTCATTCGCATGACCGGCAGCCACGCCATGCCCGCGCTTTGGCTATCCTTCGCGGCCGTGCTCGCGCTCATTGCCACTGCGCTGCTCCAGAGCGCTCCGCAGCAGCGCGGCCGAGCGGTAGATGCCGTGTACGAATTTACCGCAGGCAAACGTCACAAAGAGCGCTGAGATAACCGCGAGGTGAATTGCCAGCAGCCGGCTCATGGCGGGCGTCGCGCGGAAGATCATCAGCGCCAGTCCGGTGATCGCGCTCAGCAGCAGCAGCGCGATGAAGGAGAAATCCATGCGGTCCTGCCTGGGATCGACGAGCCTTCTGTCCCGGCGCATTTTCAGCGCGAGAAGTCCGAGCGGACCCGCGATCAACCCCACGCCCCCTAAAGTGCCAAGAACCACCGGCACGCTGAGATACGGATAGGGCGGATGCCGGCCGAGGAAGTTGTCATACATTGCGGCGGTCGACGTCGAAGCGAAGCAGAGCGCGAAACCATAGAAGGTCAGATGATGAAACCAACGCCGCGCCTGCGAATGGCGCTCGCTCGGATACGTGCAGCCCGCGCCGTGGCTGGAGAGATTGGACACCGTCAGTACGTCTTTCAGCGCGTCGAAGAATGCGCGCGGGCGCAGCGGAGGATTGGTCGTCTGTTCCTTCAGGAAGCGGCGCAGTCCGATGCCCCAGGACAGGAGAACCAGGAACGCCGCGGCGCCGAATACGCTCACCATCACCCCTTTCGGAATTCCCGCGTAGGGCGTGAACGCCAGAGAGGGCACGGCGAACGCGGGCGCGAGCCACCACGCGCCGCCGGTCAGGAATGGCCACGAATATTTCCTGTAAGACTGCGCGCGAATCTCCGCCAGCACCTTTGGCACATTCACCGCGAATTCGTGCGGCGGCGCGTATTGGCAGGCATGGAAGCACTCGCCGCAGTTGTGACAAAGGTTGGCGAGGTAGTTCAGATCCGCCTCTTTGAATACAACCCGCCGCTCCATCGCCGGAAAGACCGCGCAGAAGCCTTCACAATACCGGCAGGAATTGCAGATGGTCATCAGACGCTCGCCCTCGGGCAACACATCAGCGGGCGGCAAGCGCTGCCTGCTTTCCCGCGATGCGTCCGAAGACCGTCCCGATCGTCATCCCAAAACCCGCCAGATAACCTTGGCCCAGAATGTTGCCGGCCATCATCTCGCCGGCTGCGAAGATGTTCGGGGCAGTCGTGCCGTCGCACATCACCACATTCGCCGATTCGTCCACTTTGACGCCGAGATAGGTGAACGTGATTCCCGGCCGCAGCGGATACGAGAGGAACGGCGGCGTATCGATGGCCCACGCCCAATGGGATTTCGTCGGCGTGAGACCTTCGGTGCGGCAATCGTCCAGCGCGGTGTGGTCGAACTGCCCCGGCCGCACACATTCATTGAAGTGCTTCACAGTGGTCTGGACTGCATCGACCGGCAGACCGAGGGTACAGGCAAGCTCGCGAATCGAATCTGCTTTGACCGGAGGGAAAACCGAAGGCATGAATTTCCCAACCACCTTCGAATCCACAATCGACCAGGCGATCTGCCCCGGCTGCGCCGCAACCAGGCGACCCCAAATCGCATACCGCTTCGGCCACAGGTCTTCGCCTTCATCGTAAAAACGAACGCCCTCGCGATTGACCACAATGCCCAGCGGCAGGCAGTCGAGCCGCGTCACGATCCCTCCATCGAACTTCGGCGCGCGCGCGTCTATCGCGACGGCATGGCATTGTTTCGGATCGCCGACCGGCTGCGCGCCCGCATCCAGCACCAACTTCAGTACGCGCCCTTTATTGAACGGCGTACCGCGGATCAGAAAATTTTCCGCCGCATCGCCCCATGCCTCTTTCAGCCATTCGATGTTGGCCTCGAACCCGCCCGCGGCAAGCACCACGGCTTTCGCGCGAATCTCGACAGGATTTCCGCCCACCTGAACAGTAGCGCCGCACGGCTTCAGGCCCGTGACTTCCGCGTTATACAGAACGCGAATTCCGCATCTTCGCGCCGCTTCGTAATACGCGTTCAACAGCGCCTTGCCGCCGCCGAGAAAGAAAGCGTTGGTGCGCCCGAGGTGCAGCGTTCCGGCGAAGGCCGGCTGGAAGCGAACGCCCTGGCGTTTCATCCAGACCTGAGCGTCGGAAGACGCGCGAATCGCGATGCGGGCGAGGCGCTCATCCGTTCGACCGCCGGTGACGCGAAGAAGATCCGCCATGAATTCGTCTTCGCCATAGGCATCGGACAGGCAGCGCATATTGCGCGTGTGCCGGCTGTTGCCGCCGCGAAACTCGCTCGGCGCCGCCTCGACAACCAACACATCCGCGCCGAATTCCCGCGCGCTCAAAGCGGCGCAGAGAGCGGCATTGCCGCCCCCGGCCACCAGCACATCACACGAAATATCCGGCGCCGCCATCGATGTCATTCCGCCGTCAGCACGAGGCTGCCGTTCGCGTCCTGCCGCATCGACCATCCTGGCGGAACCAGCGTCGTCGATCCGTAATCCGCGATCAGCGCCGGACCCTGCCGCGTCGCTCTCACATTGCGCCAACGTCCCTCGATCCAAACCCGCCGAGCCTCGCCGAATTCGCGCCGTTTCGTCGCCGCTATGCACAGCGACGGCCGCGCGACCGGCACAACCGCGCGCACCCGCAGCGTTACAATCTGCGTGGGACGCTTCGCATCGGAGTAACCGTAGACGCGCCGATGCTCCTTATGAAAATCGTCGCCCCACGGGATGGTCAGCTCGTAACTCTGGCCCGCATAGCGGACGTCCGCGAACCGCTTCAGCGTGGCCCCGCGCACATCCCGCGCGGCCTGCTTTTCCAACTTGCGCAGACGCGCCTCATAATCGGACGCGCCCAGCGCGCCCACCGAGTAATCGCGCGCCCGGTCCGCCAGAAGCATGCCGAACGCCGAAAGCGCGCCCGCCATCCGGGGAACGATCACTGTTTTCACTCCCAACTCACGCGCAAGCTCGCATGCGTGCAGACCGCCGCACCCGCCGAACGCAACCAGCGGAAACTCGCGCGGATCTTCGCCCCGCTCGACCGACACCGTGCGAATCGCCCGCTCCATATTCGAATTCGCCACGCGCAAAATGGCGGCGGCGGCGTTCACCACGTCCAGACCCAGCCCCGCTCCCACGAGCTCCACCGCCTTGGCCGCGCGGTCCGCATCGATCCGCATGGCGCCGCCCAACAGTTGATCCGCCGCGATGCGGCCCAGCACGACGTGCGCATCGGTCACCGTGGCCTCGTCGCCCACTCCGTAACATGCCGGCCCCGGCCACGCCCCCGCGCTCTCCGGCCCGACTCGCAGGCTTCCGCCCGCATCGACGCGCGCGATCGACCCTCCGCCCGCGCCGACCGTATGGATATCGAGCATCGGCACGCGCACCGGAAAGTTATCGATGCGCGCTTCGGTCGTGAGCCGCGGCTGCAGACCGGCCAGCGCGACATCGGTCGACGTTCCGCCCATATCGAACGTCAGCGCCTTGCGGAATCCGCACAGCCGCGCAATTTCGACCGCGCCCACAACGCCGCCCGCGGGACCGGAGAGGATGGTCCGCACCGCATGCCTGCGCGCCTCCGAAGCCGTCAGCAATCCGCCGTTCGACTGCATGATTGAAACGCGGTGCGGGCTTGCGCGCTCCAGCTCTGCGAGATAGCGATCCATAAGCGGACCCACGTAAGCATTGATGACGGTGGTGCTCGCGCGCTCGAATTCGCGGAACTCCGGCGAGATCTCGCAGGACGCACAAACGAACCCGTTCAGCGCATCGAGCAGCACGCGCTCATGGACGTCGTTCCGATACGAATGCAGCAGGCAGATCGCCACCGATTCCGCGCCCGATTCCTCGATCCGCCGCGCCAGATTGCCGATGCGCAGCGGATGCTCGACGCTCCCGTCGAACAGGATGCGCTCATGCACGCCGAAGCAAAGCTCGCGCGGAACCAGCGGCACGGGTGAATCCGGCGTGAGGTTATACAATTCCGGCCGGTTCTGGCGCCCGATAGCCAGGAGATCCTCGAAACCATGCGTGGTAACGAATGCCGTCTTCGCGCCTTTGCGCTCGAGCAAAGCGTTGGTGGCAACAGTCGACCCGTGCACCACCTCAGCGCGTTTCGCGCCGATCCGTTTGAGACCTTCGAGAATGACGCTCGCGGGAGCAGCCGGATTCGAGCGTAGCTTGAAAGACTCGATCTTTCCGTCATCCCGCAGCACAACGAAATCGGTGAACGTCCCGCCCGCGTCGATTCCGATCCGCATGGGAACAATGATGACATCGCGCTGCGGCGCAATCGTTCGCGCGCGGAGTAAAATAGCGGATCGACGCATCGAATCCACAGCTAATCTATGTCCCGTTGGGTTTACAATCCGCATACTGGCGGTAAAGCCATTCCGCCGGAAGTGAAGTCCCGGACCGAACAGAGGATTCGCGAGTACGGCGCCATGCGCCACGCGGGAAAGTTCATTCGCATCGATGTCCGTTTCCGTGGGGCTCTGTGCTACATTGACGCGTGCACCGAGCCGGACATCCCGGCGGACGCCAAACCGCCGGAGGGCGAGACGCGGGATCAGTGGCTGGATCGGCTGAGAACCACCCCGCAGCCTCTCTGCCGAATCCGTTACTTCGGCGATGCGGATCGATGGAGCTTCGCCTGTATACCTGGTCTCACGAGAAATACGAACCCGGCGTTCTGATCACGGGAGACGATCACGGCACTCCGGAGGAAGCATTCGAAACCGCAGCCCGTTTCCTGTAGCGGTATTGGCCGGGAAATATAATTGCATTTCATCTCATAAATGACCCTGAACAGTTGTGAACGCGCGTGAGGCTTCTCTTCATCGGCGATATCTTCGGCCACGCGGGCCGCGGCATTGTCGCCGACCATCTGGCCGACATTCGCGCTACCCAGGCCATCGACGTCGCGATCGCCAACGTCGAGAAT
>JASHSD010000286.1 GCA_030036985.1 Bryobacteraceae bacterium | reverse complement strand
AAGCGCAACCAGCCATCGCGAAAACCGTCAGCGCGAGAGCAAACTTCCGCATCACGGCTACCAACTACTTGCGACGAGATGACTCCGTTCGGCGTTACCTCGCGTGAAATAATGAGCGTTTCGCGTAATGATCCTCACACGGCTCCTTCTGCTTACCGCCGCCGGTATCGCCGCAGCCGGCGCTCTCTACGCCCAGGGAAGTTACGAAATTCAGGTTTACGGTTCAGATCTCGTGGAGCCCGGCGCCACCATGTTCGAGCTGCACAGCAATTTCACGTTCGAGGGAAGCAAGACCGTCGTCGACGGCATGTATCCCACCGAACACCAGTTGCACGAGACGCTCGAGATCACGCACGGCTTCAACGATTGGTTTGAACTCGGCTTCTACGTCTTCACCAGCGCCGACGATCGCGTGGGCTGGCAATGGGTGGGCGATCACATCCGCCCGCGCGTCGCCGTGCCGAAATCGTGGAACTGGCCGGTGGGCGTGAGTCTTTCGACGGAAGTCGGTTATCAGCGCGCCGTCTATTCGCCGGATACATGGACGATCGAGATCCGGCCCATCATCGACAAGACCCTCGGACGTTGGTACATGGCCTTCAATCCGACGATCGACCGTTCCTTTCATGGGCCGTCTGTGCCGCTGGGGCTGACGTTCTCGCCCAACGTGAAGGTTGGTTACGACATCACGAAAGTGGTGAATGCGGGATTCGAATATTACGGCGCGGTGGGTCCGATCACCGGTTTCTTCCCGGTCACGCAGGAACAGCAGCAGATTTTCGCGGTGACCGATTTGAATTTCAGCCCGAAATGGGAGTTCAATTTCGGCGTCGGATTCGGCCTGACCGCGGGTACCGATCACCTGCTGGTGAAAATGATTCTCGGCCGCCGCGTCACCGCGAAGTAGCGTTCAGGGCGCTGCCAGAAGCTGTTTGCGATTGTCGCGCGCCGCGTCGAGTTTCGGATCAAGCGCAATAGCCTGGTCGAATTGGGCGATGGCTTCGCTCTTCTTACCCTGCTGCGCCAGGAGTTCGCCCCAAAGATTGTGCAGCTCGGCATCTTTGGGAAACGCCGCGATCACCTGCCGCAGATTCGCCTCCGCCTCCGTCATCTTCCCGGCTTTGATCAGCGCGAAGACCATGTTGTAGCGCGCATTCACGTTGGCGGGATCGAGGCGCAGAGCCGTTTGGAATTGGTCGAACGCATCGCGCGCGCGTCCGACCCGCGTCAGTGCCGTGCCCAGCATGTTGTGTCCCTGGGATTGCTTCGGATCGAGGCGAACCGCGGTTTCGAGTGCCGCCAGCGCGCCCTGCGTGTCGAGGCGCGACATCTTCAGTTCACCCAGATCCAGGTAAGACACATATTCGTCCGGATATTTCTCCACGCGATGCTGCATGACCGCTTCTTCCAGTTCGCGCCGTCGATCGCCGGGTCCGCGCGGCAGGACCTGCAGCCAGAGATGGCCCATCTCGTCGGTCGCCTGATTGCCCGCGCGCACGCGCTTTGGCGGGTCGTTGGGATTGCGCGGATTGTCGGCCGAATTGTCGTAGTGGTAGCGCATTGAAACCAGCGTTCCCTTGGGCAGGAAGAGCGGCTGGCGATAACGGTAAACAGCCTGGCGGTTGAGGTCCCAATCGGGAATACGGATCAGCCAGACGCGCTTGCCATCGGGCAGCGTGGCGTAGCCTTCGAGCAGCTTGCCCAGGTAGTGCGCATGCGGATAGACGGCCAGAACATCGACATCCATGGGCAGGCGGAAATCGTCAGAATCGAGGAAATCGCGCGCGCCGGCGGGAATGTTCAGCGCGCCGTCGTGTTCGAGCTGAATCAGCAGCGGAAAGTGCGTGGGCTTCTTATCCGTGAAATAGAGACCGACCGAAGGCTGCACCATTTCCGGCTTGCCCGATGGCTGCAGATGCGCGTTGAGGACCAGATCGTTGCCCGGTTCCAGAACCCAGGAGAAACCGTCGGGTTCCGAATAGGGCGTGCTGCCGGGCTTCCAGAAAAGGAAGTGGCCGGGCGGATCGAAGACATTGGATTTGATGTCGAGATCCATGCCCGGAAAGCCGGCGCCGGGCGTTTTTTCCATTTTGCGGCCCGCATTCGTGCGGTCGATGATGAGATTCGCGTGGTGCACGAGCCGCTTGTCGCCCGGGCGGATTTCGATGGCGCGCACGTAGCGGGTCGAATGGATATCGGGCGAGAAGACAAAATTCCAGAAGACGTTCGGCCCGGTGGCGCTGAGGGCGAATGGTCGCGAGGCTTTGAGGACGAGGTCGGGTTGGCCGAGCTGCCAACCATCCGTGAACTTCGGCAGAGGCGGCGCATCGGAAGGATTGCCCTCGGGCATCCCGCTCTCGACCCACTTGGAGATCTGCGCGATCTGTGCGTCGCTGAGGCGGAGTTCGTCCTGAAAGTCGCCATAGCCGGGCTGCGGCAGCCATGGCGGCATGTATCGGCTCTTCGTCACCATCTCGACCAGGCGGGCGCGTTTGCGGACGTCGGCGTAGCTCAGCAGCGAGAACGGTCCGGACTCGCCGGGACGATGGCAGGAGGCGCAGTTCTGGTAGATGATCGGGGCGATATCGCGGGAGAACGTGACCGGAGTCTGCGCGGCGAGAGGAAAAACGAAAAGAAGCGCGAACGCCGGCGTCGCAAAAAATCGCATGCTGCTTGCTTTTAGAATAGGCCCTTCAGTCCAGATAGCTTTCGTAGATCTCCTGCATGCGCGCCGCGGCGCGATCGAGCGAGAAAGCTTTCATCCGTTCCGCGGCAGCGGCTGCGATGCGTTGCCGAGCTTCATCATGCGTGATGGCCGCCGTAAGAGCGCGGATCAGCCCCTCCAGATCGCCTGCTTCAAAAAGAAAGCCGGTGCGGCCTTCGTCGATCAATTCCGCGCAGCCGCCCACCCGGCTTGCCACCACGGCGCATCC
>JASHSD010000013.1 GCA_030036985.1 Bryobacteraceae bacterium | reverse complement strand
ATGACCACCACGCCGCCCGATCCCAGCATCGATTTCGCCGCGGCCAGGGTATCGAAATCCATCGCCAGGTCGCATTCGTCGGCCTTCAGCAGCGGACACGAAGAACCGCCGGGAATCACGGCCTTCAGCTTTCTCCCGTTGCGCATGCCGCCGCCGACTTCGTTGATCATGCGCAGCAGGTTGAACCCCATCGGCAGTTCGTAAACGCCCGGTTTGTTGATGTGACCCGAGAGGCAGAACAGCCGCGTCCCGCCGTTCTTCGGCGTGCCCAGACCCGCGAAGTAAGCGCCCCCGTGCAGAATAATCGCCGGCGCCGAGCAGAAGCTCTCGACGTTGTTCAAAACCGTGGGGCTTTGGTACGCGCCCGCAACCGCCGGGAACGGCGGACGAATCCGCGGGATCCCGCGCTTGCCCTCGAACGATTCCAGCAGCGCCGATTCCTCGCCGCATTCGTAGGCGCCCGCGCCCGAGTGCGTCGCCAGATGGAATTTGAATCCGCGGCCCAGGATGTTGTCGCCGAGGTAGCCACGCGCGTACGCTTCGTCGATGGCGCGGTCGACGACATCGATCAGATAGCGGTACTCGCCGCGAATGTAGACGTAGCCCTGCTGCGCGCCAACCGCGAGGCCGGCGATCAGTATGCCTTCGATCATCTGGTGCGGATCGTATTCCATGAGCAGCCGGTCCTTGCACGTGCCCGGCTCGCTCTCGTCCGCGTTCACCATGATGTACTTCGGCTTGGGCGACCGGCGCGGCACAAAGGCCCACTTCATGCCGGTGGGAAATCCCGCGCCGCCGCGGCCGCGCAGGCCAGACGCCTTCATCTCGTTGATGATCTCGTCCTGCGACATGCCCATCGCTTTTTCGAGGGCCTTGTAGCCGTCGGTGGCGAGATAAGTCTCGATCGTATGCGAATTCGGCAGCCCGAAGCGTTTGGACAGAATTCTGACTTCGAGCGGATCGGGTTGGTTGTAAAGCATCAGCTGTTGACCTTCGCGACTTCCGTGATCTCTTCGGGACGCTTGCCCGCCGCCAGTCCGTCGATCAGCTTTTCCAGCTGCTCCATGGTGACGTCGTGATAGAAGTCGTAATTCACCTGAATGGCCGGCGCCCAGGAGCACGCGCCGATGCACTCGACCTCTTCGAGCGAAACGCGTCCGTCGGCCGTAACCTGTTTGTGGCCGATGCCGAGTTTGTGGCAGGCGCGGTCCCAGAGTTCTTCGCCGCCGACCAGCAGGCAGGATATGTTGGTGCAGATCTGCACGTGATACTTGCCCATCGGCTTGCGATGGAGCATCGAGTAATACGTCAGAGCTTCATTCACCTGGAGCGGCGTGACGCCGACGCGCTTCGCCACTTCCTCGATCAGTTCGTCTGTGATCGAGCCGATCTCATCCTGCGCATAAATGAGCATGGGGATCATCGCCGACCGCTTGCGTCCGGCGGGGTACTTGTCGAGAAATTTCTCGAAGCGGGCTTCCAGTTCGGGCGAAAATGTCATGCGCTAATTTCGTTTCTCGATTGCGGTGATTCTCCGCTCATGAGAATCGGCAATCGCGACGAGATCGCCGGTTGATTTGATGAGACTTTGCACGTTGTCGTATTGACTTTCAGCGAGCATGCGTAATTCCCGAATGTTGTCATTCTGGCGCTCGGAGGCCAACCGCAACTCCCGAATGCTTTCATTCTGGATCTGCGACACCCCCCGCAGTTCCTGCATGCTTTCCCGGACTTCCTGCATGCCCACACGCATGCTTTCCCGGATTTCCTGCATGCCATCTCGTAGAGCTTCGATGTCGTGAAAGGCCAGCTCCAGATTCATCCGCAGTGCGTCGATCTTTTCTTCGAAATCCATAGACCTACCGGTCCGTATCTCCCAAAACGAAATCCATGCTGCCCAGTCCCGCGATCACATCCGCGATCAAAGTGCCCTCGATCATCTTCGGGATCGCCTGCAGATTGCCGAAGCTCGGTCCGCGCCAGTACACGCGATAGGGCTTCTGCGTCCCGTCGCTGACCATGTAGCACCCCACCTCGCCGCGCGGCGATTCGATGGCTTGATACACCTCGCCTTCCGGCACGCGGAATCCTTCGGTCACGATCTTGAAATGATAGATGAGCGACTCCATCTGGGTCTTCATCTTTTCCCGGTCCGGCAGCACGATGCCCGGCGCATCGGCCTGGTGCGGTCCCGAAGGCATGCCTTCGAGCGCCTGGCGGATAATTCGGGTCGACTGCCGCATCTCCTCGATCCGCACCAGATAGCGCGCGAAGACGTCGTTTTCCGTTTTGGTCGGCACTTCGAAATCGAACTTCTCGTAACTCGAATAAGGCTGGTCCTTGCGCAGATCGATCTTCAATCCGGCGGCGCGCAGCATCGGCCCGGTCACGCCGATATCCAGCATGTCTTCGAGCGGAATGTAACCGATGCCCTTGGTGCGGCCGGTCCAGATCCCGTTGTTTGTCAGCAGATCCTCGTATTCGTCCACGCGCGACGGGAAGATATCGACGAAATCCTTCACCCGCTTCTGCCAGCCCCGCGGATGCTCGAGCGCCAGACCGCCAATGCGGAAGTAACTAGTCATCATGCGCTGACCCGAGAACATCTCGAAGATACGCAGAATCTCTTCGCGCTCGCGGAAGCAGTAGAGAAACACGCTCATGGCGCCGATATCGATCGCGTGCGTCCCCAGCCATACCAGATGGCTGTTCAGACGCGTGAACTCCGTCAGCATCACGCGCGTCCACTGCGCCAGCGGCGGAATCTCCAGACCCAGCAGTTTCTCGGCGGCCAGACAGTAAACCAGATTGTTCGAAAGCGGCGCAAGATAATCGATGCGGTCGGTCAGCGTGACGCCCTGCTGATACGTCTTGGCTTCGAATTCCTTTTCGATGCCCGTATGCAGATACCCGATGTCCGGCGCCGCCTTCATGATGGTTTCGCCGTCGAGTTCCAGCAATAGGCGCAGAACGCCG
Source organism: Bryobacteraceae bacterium (assembly GCA_030036985.1). Taxonomy (GTDB): domain Bacteria; phylum Acidobacteriota; class Terriglobia; order Bryobacterales; family Bryobacteraceae; genus BOG-234. The sequence goes on along the minus strand of JASHSD010000013.1, from coordinate 64 downwards.
TGCGTCGACGGGTGCTGCGGCCCCATGTTGAGGACCATGCTGCGCACGCCGGATTTCCGGTGCT
>JASHSD010000285.1 GCA_030036985.1 Bryobacteraceae bacterium | reverse complement strand
GTTCCGGCTGTTCGTAGAAATCGGAAATCACCACCACGATGCCGCGACGCTTCAGGAACTGCTGAAAGTGGATGAACGGCTTGGAGAAATCCGTGCGCGAACCGCCTTCCGCCTTTTCGATGGCGTGCAGAATGCGCATCAGCTGGCCCTGGCGCGTCGAGGGCGCGATGTAGCCGGACACGTCCTGATCGAACACGATGAGGCCCGTGGCGTCGCGCTGCTGCGAAGAGAGATACGCCAGCGACGCAGCCACAAAGCGCGCGTAATCGATCTTGCGCACCTTGCCCGATCCGTAAGTCATCGACGCGCTGGCGTCGAGAAGGATCAGCAGCTGCATGTTCGTCTCGCCTTTGAATCTCTTCAGGTAGAGACGCTCGCTGCGGGCGAAGACGTTCCAATCGATATGGCGGAGGTCGTCGCCCTGCGCGTACTGCTGGTACTCGGCGAACTCCTGGCTGAACCCGAATTTGGGCGAGCGGTGCAGCCCCGCGACGAAGCCGTCCACCACCGTCTTCGCGATCAGGTCGAGAGACGAAATGGAAGCCAGAACGGCGGGATCGAGGAACTGTTGCAGCATAATTTCAGTGCCACTGTGGCACAGGCTTCAGCCTGTGTTTCGCTACTCTCTCGGCGCGGGTTTCTGCTGGAGCACCTGGCTCAGAATGTCGTCCTGCGTGAGCCGGTCCGATTCCGCATGGAAATTCAGCAGAATACGGTGCCGCAGAATCGGAATATAAAGCTCGCGGATATCTTCGAAGCTGACGTGATACCGGCCTTTCATCAGCGCGCGGGCCTTCGCCGCCAGCACCAGGAACTGCGCCGCGCGGACGCTGCCGCCGTAATTGACATACTTCTTCACCACCTCGGGCGCCGCCGGATCTTTCGTTCGCGTCGCGCGCACCAACTCGATGGCGTATTTCGAAACCGTCTCGGCGATCGGCGTCATGCGCACGAGCTGCTGGAAATCCAGAATCTCCTGGGCGTTCGTGATCGACTCCGCCGCGGCCACGTGGGTGGTCGTGGTCAGATCGATGACCTGCAGCTCCTGCTCGGCCGTCAGGTAATCGAGCATGATGTTGAACAGGAAACGGTCAAGCTGCGCTTCCGGCAGCGGATACGTGCCTTCGAGCTCGATCGGGTTCTGCGTGGCCAGCACGAAGAACGGCTCGGGCAGCCGATAGTAATGGCCGCGCACCGTGCACGAGTGTTCCTGCATGGCCTCAAGCAGCGCCGACTGCGTCTTCGGCGGCGTGCGGTTGATTTCATCCGCCAGCAGCACATTGGCGAAGATCGGCCCCTGCACGAACGTCCACGTGCGGTGACCCGAAACCGGATCTTCCTCGATGATGTCGGTGCCGGTAATATCCGTCGGCATCAGGTCGGGCGTGAACTGGATGCGTTTGAACAACAGCCCGAGGATCTGGGCCATGGTTCGCACCAACAGCGTTTTCGCCGTGCCGGGCAGGCCGGTAATCAGGCAATGCCCGCCGACGAAAAGGCCGATCCGGACCTGTTCCACCACTTCGTCCTGGCCGACGATTACGCGCTTCACCTGGCGGACGATTTCGGTGTCGACTTCCCGAAAACGTGAGATCCGCGATTTCAAGACATCCGGTTCGAGTTGAGGGGTCACTGTAGTGGACATTATCTCTTTCTATTCCCGCCGTTCGTGGTTTTCTGGTTCCAAGTCAAAATCCCCGGCAAATTACTTCCCATCGCCGCTCACTTCCAGCAGCAGCTTCTGCGCCGGCTTGTAATTCGGCGCCACTTCCAAAGCCGCCACCGCTTCGTCTCTGGCCTGATCTTTCTTACCTACTGCCTGGAAGGCCTTCGCCAGATCGTAATGGCTGCCCGCCTGATCGATGGGATGCATCGCAATCAGCGCCTGATATTCGCGCACGGCGTGCGTGGCGTCCCCGGTCTTCATATAAAGATCGCCCAGCATCTGGTGCAGCTCGGCATCGACCGGATAAACGTAATTCATGCGCTCCAGCGCGGCCTCGGCTTCCTTAAGCTTGCCTGCATCGGTAAGCAGCTTCGCGTACTTCTTCATCGTGTCCGGATCGCGTCCGCCGATCTTCGAATATCTGCCCCACTCATCCATCGCGCAGGCCTTATCGCCCTTTTTCAGGCAGGCTTCGGCGACGAACGTGTAGACGTTCCCGGCCTCTACATAATCGGGATAAACGCTCTCAATAGCCCGGCCCTTGGCGATTACATCGTCGGTCTTGCCGTCCTTGGCCAGCTGACTGATCTCGCGGACCCCTTTGGTCCAGTCGGCGAAACCGGCTACGGTCTTGCCGTACAATTTGTCGATGTACGCCAGAAAATCCTTGTCGAACTGTTCCGGCGTCACGCCAAGCTGTTCCTTGATGACCTGGGGCGTAGGCGTGTTATTGGCATACGCATGGATCATATCGAGAATCTTCGAATCGCCCCAGCGCTCGTCGATGTAATCCAGAATCTTACCCGCCTGGAAATAAGAAACGATCACCTGCGCCTGATACGTCGGATGCACGAAACCGCGGTCGATCTCCGCAATCGGCAGCAGCTTTTTGTCGCGAATGGCTGCGATGATCTCGGGGCTGAGACGGTCGCCCCAATCCGGCGATGCGGCGGTCTCTTCATGAACGGATTCGCCTTCGGTGAACCAGCGCGGCACCAAATCGTGGGTCATCGTGATGACATAGACGTGACTCATTTCGTGCTGCAGCGTGCTGGCCCAGTGGAACTCGCCCGGAGGCCGCCCCGACGGACTGTCCATCGCGATGTAGTTGTCGAAAGTGACGCCGAGCGCGCCCAAGCCCGGCAGACCCTGCGTGCGTACGGCAAAGTCTTCGTGGTCCGGATAAACCTCCACGTGCACCGGCTTGTTCAGTTTGAACTGATACTTCTTCTCATAAGTCGCCATGGCGCGATCCATGACATCCTGGAAGTAAGGCCGCAGCACGTCGGCTTCTTTCTTGTTGAGTCTCAGGGCGGTGGTAGGCGTCTCGAACGTGGTGAACTTGTTGTAGCTGTCCATCAGGATGAGCGCGTTGGATGTGGCGAAATCGCGGAAATCGTTGTCGTAGGCCAGCTGCAGCTGCTGGCGCGCTTCGCCTTCGCGTCCCAGCCGCATCAGGTTGATGCCGAGATCCGAATGCGCGCTCCAGAGGTCGGGCGTGGCGGCGATCGCCTTGCGATCGTACGCGATGCAGTCCTCGTACCGGCGATTGATCATGAAAAAGTGCGCGATGGTAGCGTAGCCTTTGCCGCGATTGCCGATCTTCGCCACCCAAGGCGATTCCTTCCCGCCCAGCAGATCGATGGAAGCCTTCACCGCGATGGCGTCGATCGCTTCCGGCTGGATTGCCAGCGCGGCGTCGGCTTCGCTCTCGGCTTTCATCCTGTTGTCGTCTTCGAGCGCGGCCTTCGCCATCAGCTCGTGCGCCTGATACAGCTTCGGATCGGCCTCCAGCGCCTTGGCGGCCAGATCGTTGGCGCGCGGATCGAAGTTATCCGCGAAGATCTGCGCTTCGCCCAGCAGCGCGGTCGTGTTCTTGGGATCGATCTTCAGCGCTTCCGCGAAAAGCCCCTGGGCGTCCGGAAGATTGAACCGTTCATAGAGAAGCTGCGCATATCGGACCTTATAGGTAGCGTTCTGCGGCTCGGCCTTAAGCAAACCTTCGAAAACGTGCCCTGCCCCGGTGTAATCATGCTGGCGCCAAAGAGTCTCAGCCTCCGACAAAGACTGAGCCCGCAACCCGCAAGCAAAACACAACAAAACCGCGCAAACCGCGACGTGGCGTAAAAATGTGGGGTCAGGGCTTCGGCCCTGCAGCCGGCCCTCCGGCCGGCCTGGCAACGAACCATACCTCATTTATCGATGGCCTCCTGCGCCTTAGCCAGATCAATCAGCAACTGCGTCAGCTGCCGCTTATAATCATCCGGCGCCATAAGCGCCTTCTGATACTTCAGCGCATCGATCTTATTATCGATCTCATCCCGCTTCGCCACCAGCTCCCGTTTCGCCGGATCGTTAATCACAGCCGCCGCCGATCCGAACCGCAGCAGCGGAAAAGAAGCCGCGCGCTGCTGATCGTCCACCTGCGGATGCTCGGTAGCGAGATGTTTCGCCTCCGAATAGAACAGCGCGGTCTTCTTCTCCGCGTACTGGAAAGCCTCGAGCGCCGAGATAATCTCGTTTTTATCCACATCCGCCTCGGGATCGCGCAAAGCCTCAACCCAAAACCGCGCAAACACGGTAGCGTTCTTCTCTGTGCCCGATTTCGTAGCGGTGATAACAGTGCGGTTTTCGTGCTTCAAAGCGCTCACCGCCCCGCCGCTGGCGCTGGTCATATCCACCACCAACTGCCGCCCCGCGGGAATTCTATTCAGCAAACCCGCCAGTTCCGTAGCCGAAATATCCGGGCCCGGCAGATTGAACTTATACTCCGACCCGTCGAACGTGCCATGCCCGATCATCATCAGCACAAACGCGTCCTGCGGTTTCGCTTCCCCCGCGATCTTATTCAGCGTGGCTTCAAGCCTGGCCCGCGTGGCGTCGGGACCCTTCAGCGTCTCCACAACGCGATCCGTCTGCCCGCCGCCGCGCATGATCTTATCGACATCGTCAGCCAACATGGTGAAGCGCTGTTCGTAATCCGGCTCGCCGCCGAGACCCGCCACCGTCACCACGTAAGTCGAAGCCAACGCCGGCGCGGAGGCCAGCAACAAAAGCAACCCGGGAAATCTCAAACCACACCCCATCTGCGCCGCAGCATCCACTCGCCGCCCCGAATCAGAATCACCAGCAGAAACAGAATCGGCATGTCCCAGAGATCCAGGTTGTCATGCGCCACAATCCCCGCCTCGGAGACCGCGACTTCCTCGGTCAGCTTCTTCGCATTCGCGGGCGTGTAATAATTCCCGCCGGTATCGGCCGAAAGTTTTTCCAGCAGATCGCGATTCTGCGCCGCGCCGAAATTCTCCGCCACGCCGTCTTCCCGGCGGAACGTGATCGCATCTTCGCCGAGGTCCGTTTTATCCTGCCGCGCGGTAGTCTCGGCCACATAGGTGCCTGGCTTGTCGGCCGTATAGTCGCCTGTATAAGTGCCCGGCTCCAGCGGATCCGGCTTCAGCTCGACCGTATCCGAACCGCCGTCCGGCCGCTCGATATTCGTCTCCACCGTCGCGCCCGAAACGGTCTGATAATCCTTGTCGCGCACGCTGACGCGCAGCGGAACGTTCGTATCGTCCGCCAGCACCTGATGCGGCGTGGATACAACCACCGGACCCGGCGTCTCGTTCACCATCCACCGCATCAACTGCTGCCAGAACGTCGCATGCGTCTTGTCGGTGTGGTCCTGCAGCATCTTCCAGCGCCAACTGCCCGCCGTCGCGAACACGGCCACGCGCCCCCGGCCGTAATTCTGAATCGCCAGCAGCGGCGACGATCGATGGCCTGGTTCCGTCACGTCCATCAGCACTTCCGCGCCGGGTTTGGGCGGCCCCATCACCGCGTAGTTCGCGATCTGCGGCATCTTCAGCCACCGCGCGGCATTCTGATCGGGGTCGTCTTCAATGCGCGTGATCACGCTCTCTCGGCCCGCGGGCGTCAGCGACGCGTTGGCGTAATCGCGGCTCCAGGTCTTCTGATTCGGGATGCGCAGCGGCATCATCTCCGCCAGCGCCGACTGTGCGTAGCCGCCATCCGCCAGCGCGAAACGGCCCGCGAGGAACAGCACGCCGCCGCCGCGCCGATCCGCGAAATCGCGAATCCACTGTTGCTGCTCGGTGCTGAAATAGCTGGCCTCGACGCTGCCGATAATCAGCCCGTCGAACTTGAACAGACCCTGCTCGGTCGGCGGGAAGCCGTCCTTCAGCTCATCCGGCGCGCCGCCCTGCTGATACGTCTTGTTCTGCGTGGTCCGCACAGCGCTGACCAGTTCGATCGCCGGATCGTCGTAATCGAAAACCGCGCGGCGAATGAACTTGTATTCCCATCGCGGCTCGCCTTCGAAATAAAGGATGCGCCGCTTCTTTTCGCCGACGTTCACCAGCCGCACCACCGCGTTGTTCAGCGTCGTCTGCTCGCCCGGCTGCGGCTCGATGCCGATCTGGAAACTGTGCGCGCCCGCGCCGCCGGCGTTGAAGAGGATGGTCTCGCTCTGGTCCATATCCGGCTTCAGCTGAATCTCCTGCTGCGCGACCGGATGATCGTTCTCGCGCACCAGCAACTTCACCCTCTGGCCGCCGTAGCCGTGCTGACGGATCACCACCCGCGCGCTCACCCGCGATTGCGGCAGCGCCCGCGCCGGCGTGGAAACATCCGCGATCTCGATGTCTTTGGAGAAATGGTCCGGGCCGAAGCCGACCGTATTCACCGGAATGCGCAGTTGCCGCAGTTGCGAAATGGTGTCGCGGTCGATCCCGCCGGTGTTATCGCCGCCGTCCGACAGCAGCACGATCGCGCCCAGCGGCATGGTCCCGGCTTCCGAAGCGATGTGCTTCAGGCTGTCGCCGATGCGCGTCGCGTTGTCGTCCGCTTTCAAATTGTGCGCATCGTCGACACGCACCGCGTCGCGTCCGAATTCGTACAGACGCACCTGGAACCGCTTGTTCAGATCCGGCAGCAGCTGATTGTTCAGCACGTCTTCGGCGTCCTGCAGGCGGGTTTTGCCCTCGTCCGCGATGCCCATGCTGCGGGAATGATCGATCAGCACCGCGACCACGTTCTCCTGCGGCCGCAGGCGCGCCACGCTGATGGCCGGGTGCCAGAGCATAAACAGAAGCAGCGCGATCAGCGCCGTTTCCGCGAGCCAGATCACGGTCGAGCGCGCCGTGCTCAAAACAGAATGCCTGTGCCGGATATTCCAGAACAGCCCGCCGCCCACCGCCGCAATCAGCAGCACCAGCAGCCACACCGGCATTCCCGAGAGCAGCACGAACTTGCCCTTCGCAAAAATCGCCGGCGGATATTTGAACAGAAATTCGAACATGATTCTTCCGGGCCGGCCTCAGTGCGTCATGGAATAAATAATGTAGTTGATCCCGAGCCGGTAGGCCTGAGAGGTGTACTGTGTCGCGTATTCGGGATTATCGGCGTGTTCCCACGCATCGCCGTCGTCCTGATTGAAGCACATGGCGACCATGACGCGGCCGTCGTCGTCGTAAATCGCCCGCCAGTGAGGTACTTTTCCACCCGCTTCGCACTTTTCACAGAGTCGCCCGCTGTACAGATACTGTAGTCCCGGGACCTGCACCCGTTGATCCAGATCATACACCGTATGAAAGATCGGGTCGGCGTTGGGCAATTCCACGATCGGCCGGTCGGGAAAGATGCGGCTCATGCTTTGAGTAAAGACGTCCCACTCGAAGGTTCCGTGGAAGTCGTCGACCATCAGGAACCCCCCGCGCAGCAGATATTCGCGCAAAGTTTTGCAAATCTCGTCCGTCAGATCCCAGTGGCCGACCTCGACCGCATAGACCCAAGGCCAGTTGTAGACCTCGTTCGGGTCGCCGATCATATCGATTACCTGCTCGGTGGAGCGCGTGTGGATGCGGGTCAGCCGGCGGACACCCTGGAGAAACTGGCGGTCGGCCTTGGGAAAATCGGTGGGCCATGTGCCGATCTTGCCCTGATAGCCGGAGTAGCGGCCGGAAGGATAGCGGAGCCGCGCGAAGGTCCATTCGGTGCGTTCGAAGGCATCCGGTGGCACCGGCGCGGGATCGTCCTCCACATCTTTGTATTGCTTGAATGTGGCCTGGAAGGCAAACAGTGCGGAAAACCCGCAGCACAACAGAACCGCGAGTATCGCAATGCGGAGGCGCATGTCCTGACGATGCGATCAGCATAACATGCGAAAACGACATGGCTGCGGCGTGGCCAGGCGCTCACGCGTGAGGGCGAAAAAGCCAAATCGAATCTCCGGGTCTGCGGCATCGCCTTCGAGACGGCATGGGAAGCCTTTGGCGATCCGAGCGCATGGCCGAAGAGCGCCATGTTGGGCGATAACGCCGAGATCCCAGGCCGCAAGCGCAAGGGTCGGAAATCCGACACCGATGGCCCTCGCGGCGGCGCGTCTTGTAGGGCAGCTTGGTAAGCTGCGGCGGATTGGAAATCCGCCATCGTGTCCAAGCGGCAGCCCTAGAACCCCTCCACGCGCGCCCCTGGACTGCGATATCCTTTTGGAAAACCGTGGAGGGCGCACGATGAAGCGATTTTTAAGGAAATCCCTGTTCCCGCTGGCGGCGGTGTCTTTGGCGAGCCTGGCCGCAGTTACGCTGGCGCCTTACGTGCACGCGCAGA
>JASHSD010000284.1 GCA_030036985.1 Bryobacteraceae bacterium | reverse complement strand
AAGTCCCGGTCCATGCAGTACACGTAAAAGTGATTGACCATCGCGGTGGATCGCACCAGCCATGGATACGTGGCCCCCGTTTTCTCATTGCGCCGCCGCTCCGTGCGGAAAACCGGCGTCTTCTCCTGTGCCCTGCCGATGAACAGCACGCCTTCCTGTACTGGAAACTGGCGCCGGAATTCGGCGGCCACGTCGTCCTTGCGCTGCCCCTTCTCGAACCGGATCACCGGGATTTTCCCTTCTTTGGCGAACTCTTCCATCTCCGCGATGAAGGCCTTGCTGATCGGGTCCATCAGCACGCTGGACGCAAACTGGTAACCGCGATGGAAACGGAAGAAACCGGCTACTCCTCCTTCCCGCTGCAAGGCCGGCACGTACACGTTCAGGTACATCCGGTCAATGCCTTCGATCTCCAGGCTGACGTGCTCTCGAATCACTTCGGCGACGGTTCGTGGGATACTCATGGGCGGCTCCGGTTGACACCGGCCCTTCGGGACCGAACACCGCCTGGCGGTCCAATGAACGGAACTGCTCTTTTCAGTTCCCAGCTCGACCGGGGCCAATCTCTGGATTATCCGATATCCCCCAATCCCACGATGTACATCTCGTCGGTCTGAGGCGGAGCCTCGTTAGTATTTGATTTCCCTTTACTTATTTAATCCTATTTTTGATCGCAGTTTAAGCGTTCGCCGCCACCTTGTCAAGCGCTGGATTCACAGCGCCGCGACGTTATCCAGGCTTCGCCACAAATACCAGCAGGCGATCGACGTATACGGCTTCCACGCCGCCGCGATTCTTTCCATTTCTGCCGGTTTGGGCAGTTCGTCGAGCCCGTAAGCCTGCTTCATCGCCGAGCGGATGCCCAAATCCGCCACCGGCAGCACATCGTTGCGGCGAAGGGCGAACATGAGGAACATCTGCGCCGTCCACACGCCGATGCCTTTCACGCGAGTGAGATGCTCGATGACGGCGGCATCGTCAAACCTCGGCAAATCTTCAAAAACGACCACGCCTTTTCGCGTGTGCTTCGCCAGTTCCCGGATGTAGAGGGTCTTCTGCGCCGAGAGCCCCAGCTTGCGCATGCGCTCCGGGCGCAGCTTCATGATGCCCGCCGGAGTCAACCGCTCCTCGCCCGCCGCAGCGTGGAGACGCGCGAAGATAACCCCGGCTACCCGTCCGCTCAATTGTTGGTAGACAATGGATCGTACCAGTGTTTCGAAAGACGGTTCGCGGTACTGAAGGGTGAAGGGTCCCACGCGCCGGATGATCGCCGCCATCACGGGGTCGGATTTTTTGAGATGCTGGAGGGCGGAGCGCATGGTGTTCAGGAACCGAATCGCGGCGGCGCGGGTTGAAACAGCGTGCGTCCGAGGCGCGTCCAAGTCAAAAGCGGTTCCACTGTACTGATTCTATGAAACTCTTAGTCCTGTCCCTCACAAGTTTGTTAGTCGTTCCGCTCGTGCTCGTGCGCCTGGAAGCGCAGAATTCGCAGACAAAGCCGGAGGATGACGTCGGCGCGCCGATCAAGGTGGATGTCGACGTCGTCAATCTCTACTGCACCGTCCACAACAAGCAGAACGGGCTCGTCGGCAATCTGGAAAAGAGCGAATTCCTGCTTTCCGAGGACGGGACGCCGCAGACGATCAAGTATTTCACGCGCGAGACGGACCTGCCGCTGACGATCGGGCTGCTGGTGGATGTCTCGGGCAGCCAGCAGAACCTGATCCAGATTGAGCGGCAGGCGGCCTCCTCGTTCTTCGCCAGCGTGCTGCACAAGAAAGATGTCGCGTTCCTGATCAGCTTCGGGGCCGATTCGGAACTGCTGCAGGATATTACCGGCTCGCCGCGCCTGCTGGAGGACGGTCTGAGTCATCTGAAGCTGAACGCCGGATTTTCCGGCATCAATGCCGGACCGGTTCCGACCATGAACCATCCGCGGGGCACCGTGCTGTACGACGCGGTCTACCTGGCGGGGAACGAGATCCTGTCGAAGGAAGTGGGGCGCAAAGCCATCATTCTGATTACCGACGGACAGGATGAAGGCAGCAAGTTGAGCATGAAGGACGCCATCGAGGCGGCGCAGAAGGCCGACTCGATTATTTACGGGATTCTCTATGTCGACCGGCAGTTCTATGGTCCGTTGAACTTCGGCTACAGCGGCGAGAGCGTGCTGAAGGAGATGGCCGAAGAGACCGGCGGGCGGCTTTTCCAGGTGGATCGCCGGAACTCGCTGGACAACATCTTCGATCAGATCCAGCAGGAGATGCGAAGTCAGTACGCGATCGGCTACACACCGACGAACGATAAGAAGGATGGCACTTTCCGTAAGATCGACCTGCGCACGACGACGAAGGAATATAAGGTTCAGGTGCGTAAGGGTTACTACGCGATGCCGAATCCGCAGTAACGCTCCCTCGCGGTCGCGGCTCGGAAAAGAATACCGGGGGATCGGAAAAGAAAACCGAGCCGCCACCGCAAGGAAGCGGTTATTTCCTTAATTCCAGGTATTGCTCTACAGCCGTTGCCAGCGGAGGCATCGGCGCGATGCCGTATTCCCGCATGCGCGCGTTGTCCAAGGCGGAGAATTTGGGCCGCCTGGCCGCGGCGTTGAATTCGGCTTCGCGGGTGGGCGCGAAATCCGGCGTCAGTCCCGCCTTCTCGAAGATCAGGCATGCATATTGATACCACGAAA
>JASHSD010000283.1 GCA_030036985.1 Bryobacteraceae bacterium | reverse complement strand
AGCTCACCCAGAAAGGTCATGGCTTCGGGAGTCAGGATCTCGGCATATGCGGGCGTGACGACGCCGAGGATCTTAACGCCGTTGGCGAGAGTGGTCGCGGTCATGGTCTTTATCGTACTCCGGCGATTGCATCCACCAGGCCCGCAATCGTAAACGTAGACGCCTCCGCCGCCACTGCGATGCCGCATTTGCGCAGGGTTTCGCTGGTGATCGGACCGATGCTCGCCGCGCGAATCTCCCGCAGCGCCTCAGCCCTGATCGCGTTGACGAGATTCTGAACGGTCGAGGAACTGGTGAACGTAATCCAGTCGGGACGGCGCGCGAGCGCCTCGGCCGCGCGTTCCCGCAGATCGACTGGCGCCACAGTTCGATACGCCTCCACCACATCGACGCGCGCGCCCAGATGCGCCAGTTCCCTCGGCAGCAGATCGCGTGCGACGGCGGCGCGCGCAATCAGAACGTTCGCGCGATTCAGATCGAACGCCGCCAGCGCGTCCAGCAGTCCTTCCGCGACATACTGCTCCGCCATCACATCGACTTTGATATGGAAACGCTCGATCGCCGCGCGCGTCGCCGGGCCGATCGCACACACGCGGCCCCGAATCGCGCGCAGATCCGCCGGGCTCGCGTCGAGCCGCTCCAGAAAAAACCGTACCCCATTGGCACTGGTGAAGATCAGCCATTCATACGCATGCAGATTCGCGATGGCATTATCGAGCGGCGCAGGATCGGCTGCCGGCTGAATCGAAATCGTAGGCAGTTCGATCACCTCGGCGCCCAGCCCATGCAGGATCTCCGCGAGCGCGCCCGCCTGTTCGCGCGCACGCGTGACCACAATCCTCTTCCCGAACAGCGGCAGCTTCTCATACCAGCTCAGCCGTTCGCGAAGCCGCACCACCTCGCCCACAATAATCGTCGCGGGCGGTTTCATCGCGCGCTCGTGGATCAGGCCGGGCAGGGTTTCCAGCGTCCCCGTGACCACTTCCTGGTACGGACGCGTCCCCCAACGCACGGCCATCGCGGGCGTATCCGCCGCACGCCCCGCCGCCACAATGCGCCGCGCGATTTCATCGAACTGCGAAAGGCCCATGAAGATCACGAGCGTTTCCGAAGTCCCGACCTTCGTCCAATCGATCTTCAGCACATCGTGCCCGGTAATGAACGTGACCACCGAGGTGTGATCGCGATGCGTCAGCGGAACGCCGGTATACGCGGCGATGCCAAGCGGCGAAGTGACCCCCGGCACGACCTCAAACGGAATGCCGGCATTCGCCAAGGCCTCGGCTTCCTCGCCGCCACGCCCGAAAATAAACGGATCGCCGCCCTTCAGCCGCACGACATTCAGTCCGCGCCGCCCCCGCTCGATCAGCAGTTCGCAGATCTGCTCCTGCGAAAGCGCATGGTCCGATTTCTTCTTGCCGACGTAGAGCCTCTCTGCCGTCGCCGGCGCAAGATCAAGCAGTTCCGAAGGGGCGAGATGGTCGAAGAGAATACAGTCGGCCTGTTCGAGAAGGCGTTTGGCTTTGAGGGTGATGAGTTCCGGGTCGCCTGGTCCCGCGCCGACCAGATAGACCTTGGTCATGCCGCGAGAATATCCTGCGCGCCGCGTTTCAGCAGGACCTTGGCGACGTTGCGCCCCAACTCCGCCGGCCGCGTGCATTCGCCCGTCGCCGTGTAGCGGATCATGGCGCTGCCGTCGGGCGCGAACACGGCCCCGGTCAGAAACAGCTCGGTATTATCGAGCGTGCCGAACGCGCCGATGGGCACCTGGCATCCGCCGCCCAATTCGGCCTGCATCGCGCGTTCGGCGGTAACCGGCAAGCGCGTCCACGGATGGTCCAGCGGCGCCCCGGCTTCATAACCCGGACCCTCCTCCAGCGTCTCGATAGCGAGCGCGCCCTGACCCACCGCGGGACACATGATGTCCGGCCGAAAAACTTCGCTGATGATATCGCCCCAGCCGAGACGGCGAAGCCCGGCCGCGGCCAGAACAATCGCGTCATATTCGCCACGCTCCACTTTATTGATGCGCGTGTCGACATTGCCGCGAATGGCCTGAACATTCAGGTCGCGCCGCAGCAGCTTGAGTTGCGCGATGCGCCGCAAGGAACTCGTCCCGACCGTCGCGCCATGTTTCAGATGCCGCAGCTTGCCGCCCACGATGGCGTCGTTCGGATCAGCGCGCTGCGGGATCGCCGCGATGGTGAGGCCTTTGGGAAGCTCTGTGGGAAGGTCCTTCATGCTGTGGACCGCGAGATCGATGCGCCGGTCGAGCAGCGCCTCTTCGATCTCCTTGGTGAACACGCCTTTGCCGCCGACCTCATTCAGCGGCACGTCCTGGATCTTGTCGCCGGTCGTTTTGATGACTTCAATCCGGCACTCGGTCCCGCGCGCCTCCAGCCGTTCCCTGACGTAATTCGCCTGCCACAGCGCCAGTTGAGAGCCCCGCGACCCGATCACCAACATAAGCCCAGTGTAACCATTCGCCCATGCCCGCTCCGTGGCACAGGCTTCAGCCAGTGGTTCTACACATGCGCCATAATCGCGCGCGGACGATAAAGCTCCGTCAACGACTTCACCTCCGCATCATCCAGCCTGATGCCGAGCGCCGCCATCGCGTCTTCGAGATGATTGTTCTTGCTCGCACCGATAATCGGAGCCGTAACGCCGGGCTGCCGCAGCACCCACGCCAACGCGATCTGCGCGTTGTTCACGCCGCGGTTCTTCGCCACTTCGGAAATGCGGTCCACGATGGCGAAATCCGTCGCGCTGTAATACTGCCGGCGTGAAAACTCGTCCGTCTTCGCCCGCACCGTCTCGCCCAGGTCTTCCTTCCGCCGATTGCCGACCACAAATCCCCGCGCCAACGGGCTGAACGGAATCACTCCGATCCCTTCCGCGCGGCACAGCGGCAGCATCTCCCGTTCCTCCTCGCGATAGACCAGGTTGTAGTAATTCTGCATGGTGACGAAGCGGGCGAGCCCCATCTTATCGGAGGTCATGAGCATCTTCATGAACTGCCAGGCATACATCGCTGAAGCGCCGATGTATCGCGCCTTGCCCGACCGCACCAAGTCGTTCAACGCGATCAGCGTTTCCTCGATCGGCGTCTCGTAATCGAAGCGGTGAATCTGATAAAGATCGACATAGTCCGTGCCCAGCCGCCGCAGGCTCGCGTCGATCGCATTGAAGATGTGTTTGCGCGACAGGCCGCGTTCGTTCGGGCCGCCGCCCATCGGGTTAAACACCTTGGTCGCGATGACGAGGCGCTCGCGTCCGGGACCGAAATCCTTCAGCGCGCGGCCGAGCACTTCTTCGCTCGCGCCCACGGAATACATATCGGCTGTGTCGAAGAAGTTGAATCCGAGTTCAAGCGCACGGCGGATGAAGGGACGCGCTTCGTCCTCGTCGAGCACCCAATCCCGCCATTTCTTCGACCCGTAGGTCATGGCGCCGAGACACAGGCGCGACACTTTCATTCCGGTCGATCCAAGCCGAACGTATTCCATGAGAATCGACAGTTTACCAGTGCCGGCAGAATGCCGGCACCGACGCGACTAAAGTCGCGTGTCCAAAATGTAGAAACTCCAGGTGCCGGCAGAATGCCGGCACTGGCCACACAGACTTCAGTCTGTGCTTACCCGGGTGCTCCGGAAACACCCGGATTGCGGTCGCTCCAGGCCACAACCCGTGGGTTTTCCGGAGAGCCTATGTGGGAGGACTTAGGACGTGTCACCAGATAACCAATCCTTTGCGAAAAACCGCTTGCTTGCGCGCGCGGCTCGGAACGGGCTTCTGAGCCACGACCGCAAGGGAGTGGT
>JASHSD010000282.1 GCA_030036985.1 Bryobacteraceae bacterium | reverse complement strand
GCGATCTTCAGATCGCGACTGTAGACAGCTCGGGACAAATCCATTCCTCACTCCGTTCAATGTATTTGTTCCCTTAACTCGCTGTCTCATTTTCGGGGTTCACTCCATTGCTTCACTCATACCCCCGACGCCACAGGCCTCGCGCGAGTCGCAGATACCTTGTTCGAACAGACGACTACAGGGCGACTGCACGAGGTTTGCGAGCGTTGGATTTATAGCACCTGCCTGTTATTCGTCTGGATCTGGAGGAGCAGAAACGGAGTGGGTTCGAATATCAGTATTCGGTTTATCAGATCGAGTACAGCCGGAACTTCCTGTTCCAGTCCGGGGCGGCGATGGAACAGATTTTTCAGGCTCTCATCGACCGGACCGGGGTTCCTTTGGGTCTGAATCGTGTGAAGACGATTTTCGGAAACCGGAAACGGCCGTGCCGCCGAAAACTGCGCGACGGGCGATATGGCGTCGTGGTCGAGTCACCTGCGTACGATCTGACGGTGTTCAAAGTGTATTACGGCAAGCTGACCCTGAAGATCTATACCAAAGGCGAACGCGTCCTCCGCGTCGAAGTGACCGTGCATAACGCCAAAGAACTATCCTGCGGCCGCTCCCTCCCGAATTTCCCGATCATGGTGGAGATGCTCCGAGGAATGCTGGAGCGATTTCTGCATTCGCTCTATTGTGTGGATCGCTGCTTCATCGCCGACGATCTGCTGGACCGGCTGCCCGAGCCCGCCCAGGTGGGCAAGGCCAGAGTCGGCGGGGTCGATTGCAACCAATCGAGAATGCGCCTCGTCATGCAGGCGTCGCTGGCTCTTTCGACTGCCCCAAATGTCGAAGATCGGTCTGGATGCGACCGGCGAGTACGAGCACCATTTCCTGCTCTACGCCACTCCGCTTCTGAAGGAAATCCCCGGTCTGCGCATCATCGGAAACGCACGCGAAAAAGCCGGCGTGCCTTCCTTTGTCATCTCAGGAAGACCGAGGATATCGGCGCAGCGCTGAGCAAGTAAGGGATTGCCATGCGCGCCGGCCATCACTGCACGCAGCCCATTCTGCGCCGCTTCGATCTTGAGAGCACAGTGCGGCCCTCGTTTGCTTTCTCCAACACGTGCGCGGATATCGATGCGCTGATCGCCGCGCTGGTGCGGATCGCCAGCGGACACAACCGCATAGCCATGCCGGAGCATTTTCCCGCGTAACCGAGAGCGCTTATTGCGTGCGAGGCTCAGTATGTGTAGAGCGTTACAGAGCCGCGACGGTAAAGGGCGATCGGCGAATTCAGAACGTAGCTCGCGCCCCCAACTGAACCATCCTCGGATAATTGATCTGGCTGGTGACCTGGCCGAAGGTCGCTGTATTGGTAACGACCGTGGCGGGGTTGCCGAAATAGGGCGTGTTGGTCGAATTCAGCGCCTCCGCCCGGAACTGCGCCTTGATCCGCTCGCGAATCGTGAAGCTCTTGAATACCGAGAAATCGATGCTGAACAGGCTGGGGCCGCTCAGGTTGAGGAAGCGGCTGACATCGCCGAACGTAAGCTCGGGGGCCACGCTGAACGCCGCCGGATTCAGCCATTCGCTGAGGCGCGAATCGGTCGATCCCGAGGTCGCCGCGGAAACGCCGGTGGCGTTGGGCCGCTGATAGCTGGCGCCGATCAGGCTGTTGGCGTTCGCCTGCGTCACAGATAACGGGAATCCGCTTTGAATAATGCCGAAGGTATTCAGCGACCATCCCCCCACTACGGAGTCGAGCAGGCGGCCGCCGTTCAGGAACTTCTTCCCTTTGCCGAAGGGCAACTCGTAAGTGGCAGACATAGTGAACCGGTTCGGCACATTCTGCGTGGAAAGGCTCCACTCCCCGTTCAGGTTATATGCGTTCTGCGGACCGGCGACGTCCACGATGTTGCTGGCGCCGGCGGAGTTCGCCCCGGTGATGTCATCCTCGCTGCGCGACCAGGTGTAAGAAGCGAGAATGCTCATACCGTTGGAGAAACGGCGCTCGGCCCGAACGTAGAAGGAATAATAAATGCTCGCCGCCGTGTTGGCGTTGGAGACGGATACCGACGTGTATTGTGGGTACGGCAGCAGCAATTGGGCGCGGCTCACTGTCGGTGTGGCCAGCGTTCCCACACCCCCGTTTTGATAAAAGGGATTGGCGACGGCCTGAGACAAAGCCGCGGCGCCCAGCGAGTAATACTCGGGGTTGAGCTGGTCGATATTGATTCCGCTCTGCAGCAGGTGAACGCTGTGTGAGTCCAGCGTACCGACGCTGATCACGAATCCCGCCGGAACCTGCCTTTGCACTTCGAGCGAATAATGCTGCGAATAACCGGCGGAACTCGCGCTGGGAGAGAAGATTGTAATCGCCTGCCCGACTCCCGACGCCAGCCCCAGACTGTTTCCGGTGGGCTGCAGCAGACCGTTCGGATAAGGATTGGAGAGACTCACCGCCGGCGTGTAGTAACCGTTCGTCGTAGCGTTGATGCTCGTGGTCTGCGAATAGCCGATCGCGTTCTGGTAATTGAAGAAGGTCGGGACCCAGAAGATGCCGTAACCTCCGCGAACCACGGTCTTGCTGTCGGGTGCATAAGCGAAGCCGATGCGCGGACCC
>JASHSD010000281.1 GCA_030036985.1 Bryobacteraceae bacterium | reverse complement strand
CATGCCTTCCTCGCAATCCGACGGCGTTCAGTCGGCGGTCATCAATAAGTTCAAGGACATGATCTTTCTGCCTATCGAGACCTCGGGCGAAGGCGAAGTCAACGCGCACAGCCGCGTGCAGATGGCGCTGGGCGAGGCTAAGGCCAAGGCTAAGGCTGAGTTTGAGACGGTGCTGCGTTCTACAGGTAAGAGCCTGGACGACATTCGCGCGTATGTGGCGGATCATCGCGAATTACGCCGGCCGTTTTATCATGTGCCGCATCGCGAAGGGATCGCGGGCACGGCCGCGCAGTTCATTTTGCATGTCAACGACCTGATGAATGCGAAGGTGGCCTGAGATGGGCCCACGCTACATGGTCGGACTCGATGTGGGTTCGACCACGGTCAAGGCCATTGTGTCCGAATACGAGACCGATAAGGTCGTCTGGCAGGATTACCAGCGTCACGAAACCAAACAGCCGGAGAAGGTGCTGGAGTTTCTGAAGCGGATGGAAGCCGAAGCCGGCATCACGCGGGAAAACTCCCGCGCGTTTATCACCGGGTCGGGCGGCGGCACGCTCGCGGAGCTGGTGGGCGCCAAGTTCGTGCAGGAAGTGACGGCGGTCTCGCTCGCGGTGGAAAAGATGCATCCCGAGGTCTACTCGGTCGTCGAACTGGGCGGCCAGGATGCCAAAATCATCGTCTTTAAGGACGACCCCGAGAGCGGGCGCAAGAAAAAAATCCCGTCGATGAACGATAAATGCGCCGGCGGCACGGGCGCGGTGATCGATAAGATCAACGCGAAGCTCAAGATTCCCGCGGCGGCGCTGAGCAATCAGGGCTATGACGGAATCAAGCTTCATAAAGTCGCGGGCAAATGCGGCGTATTCGCCGAAACCGACGTCAATAGTCTGCAGAAGGAAGGCACGCCACCGGACGAGCTGATGGCGTCGCTGTTCGAAGCCATCGTGCTGCAGAACCTGAGTGTGCTCACGCGCGGCCATACACTCCGCCCGCACGTGCTGCTGCTGGGCGGGCCGAACACATTCATCCGGGGGATGCGTGAAGCCTGGGTGGCCAACATCCCGCGCATGTGGAAGGACAGGAAGGTCGAGATCCCCGCCGGGACCACGCCGGACGAGCTCATCAAAGTTCCGCTCAATGCGCAGTACTTCGCCGCACTGGGCGCGATCGAATTCGGCAAGACCGAAGAGGATGAAGTCGGGCGCTATCAGGGCTACGCGAAGCTGGTGCACTACATCGATGTCGGCCGCACCGAGGAAAAAGCCAGTTCGGGCAGCGGTGGCTTGATCGAATCGAAGGACGAGCTGGATACGTTCCGGTCGAGATACCGCAGAGCCAAATTCGTTCCCGCGGAATTCGGGGCGGGAAGCACTGTAAGGGGATTCGTCGGCGTCGACGGCGGGTCCACTTCAACGAAGGCCGTGCTTCTCTCCGAAAGCGGAGACATTTTGTGCAAGGCCTATCAGCTTTCGAACGGCAATCCGATTCAGGACACCATCGACATGTTCGAGAAGCTGCGCCAACAGGTGGAGTCTCAGGGCGCCAATCTCGAAGTTCTCGGCGTCGGTACGACCGGCTATGCCAAGGACATCCTCAAAGACGTTCTGCATGCGGACGTCGGGTTGGTGGAAACCGTGGCGCATACGGAATCGGCGATGAAGTTCTACGACGATCCACACGTCATTGTCGACGTGGGCGGCCAGGACATCAAGCTGATCGTTCTGAAGAACGGACGCGTGAAGGATTTCAAGCTGAATACGCAGTGCTCGGCGGGGAACGGCTACTTTCTGCAATCCACCGCCGAAGGTTTCGGATTGAAAGTGGAAGAGTACGCGGATCTCGCCTTCTCCGCTACATCCATGCCCGTATTCGGTTACGGGTGCGCGGTGTTCATGCAGTCGGACATCGTGAATTTCCAGCGTCAGGGCTGGCGCGCGGAAGAGATCCTGGCCGGCCTTGCGGCGGTTCTTCCGAAGAACGTGTTCCTGTACGTGGCCAGCATTCCGAACCTGGCGGCGCTGGGATCGCGATTCGTCCTGCAGGGCGGCACGCAGAACAATATGGCGGTGGTGAAAGCGGAGGTCGATTTCATCCGCTCCAGCTTCCGGTCGGGCGACCGCAAGCCCGAGATCATCGTGCATGAACATTGCGGCGAATCGGGCGCCATCGGGGCCGCGATCGAGGCTTCGCGCCTGTACCGCAACGGCCGCCGCACCAGTTTTATCGGCCTGGATGCCGTGCGCAACATCACGTACCGCACGACGCGCAACGAAAGCACGCGCTGCTATTTCTGCAAGAACAACTGCCTGCGCACGTTTATAGACGTGAACACCGCCGGGGCCGCGGAGCCCCAGAGGGACTTCGTGCCGGTGGCGAAGGTCTTCAAGTCCAAAGTGCCGCTGCAGGCGAACGAGCAGCGCCTCATCATCGCCACCTGCGAAAAGGGCACGGTCGAAGACATGGAGGAGATGAAGGACATCAAGTCCGGACTGGATGCGGCGAAGAAGAACTATCCGAACTTCGTCGATCTGGCTGCCCACGAGGCGTTTCGCTCGCGCAACACCGAAAGCGTGGCCGATCCGGTTCCGTCCCGCGCCTGGACTAGAGCGACCAA
The DNA here is from genome assembly GCA_030036985.1 of Bryobacteraceae bacterium. Lineage (GTDB taxonomy): Bacteria > Acidobacteriota > Terriglobia > Bryobacterales > Bryobacteraceae > BOG-234. The sequence goes on along the minus strand of JASHSD010000281.1, from coordinate 4,656 downwards.
AGAGCGCGTGGCTGCGATGTCGAAGCGGCCGATTCTGCGCATCGGCATCCCGCGCGTTCTGAACGCTTATATCTATGCGCCGCTGTTCAACGCATATTTCGAGAGCCTGGGTGTGAAAGCCGAGAATATCGTTTATTCGGATTACACCAGCCCCGAACTCTATCGCGCGGGCGCCAGCCGGGGCGCCATCGACCCGTGTTTCCCGGCGAAGATCGGGATCGCCCACGTACACAATCTGCTCTCGATCAAAGCGGCGAAGAAACCGCTCGATATGATTTTCTTCCCGATGATCGACGTGCTGCATACGCCGCTGACCAACCTCACCGGGTCGAACGCCTGCCCCACCGTCACCGCTTGCCCCGAGACCGTCAAAGCCGCGTACACGAAGGAAAACGACGTGTTCGCGGAAGCCAAGGTGAAGTACGTGAACCCGGTGCTGAATCTTCAGGACCGGAAGCTGCTGGCGTTTCAGATGTTCACGGCGTTTCAATCCGTCCTTGGTCTGTCGGCGGAGGAGAATCAGCGCGCGGTCGCGGCCGGATACAAGGCGCTGGAGGATTACGAGACGGGCATGCGGCGCAAGGCCCGCGAGGTGCTCGATCAGCTGGAGCGGGAAGACCGCATCGGCATCGTGATGCTGGGCCGGGCGTATCATCACGATCCCGGGCTCAATCACGAGATTCTGGACGAATTTCAGAAGCTGGGTTATCCGATCTTTTCGCAGAGCATGCTTCCTCTCGACGAAGACCTGCTGGAGCGTTTGTTCGGAGACGAGGTGCGCGCGGGCGCGATCAAAGGTCCGCTCGATATCGCCGACGTGTGGAAGACGCGCTACTCGGCCAGCACCAACCATAAGATCTGGGCGGCGAAGTTCACGGCGCGGCATCCGAACCTGGTGGCGATGGAGATTTCAAACTTCAAATGCGGCCACGATTCACCGATTTACGGGGTAATCGAGGGGATTATTGAAAAATCGCATACGCCGTATTTCTGCTTCAAGGATCTGGACGAAAACAAGCCCACCGGGTCGGTCAGGATTCGGGTGGAGACGATCGATTATTTCCTGCGGCGGTATCGCGAGGACATTATCAAACGGGCGAATGCGGAGCGTCAGATCGAGACGCGGATGGCCGAGTACGAACGGGAGCTGCGGCTCAGTCTCAGCGGGGTTACGAGCATGCCGGAGGCGAAACCGGAGTTGATTCGGATCGCGTGCTAGATTCTGCACCCCGACCGGGTAACTGTTGCTTCCGGACACGCGACTTCAGTCGCGTTTTTGGACGCGACATTTAAAGACGCGACTGAAGTCGCGTGTCCGAGCTTTGTCGACTTCTATCGTTTTTCCACGAGAGCTGTGATAGTCTTTTGTGGGATACCCACAAAAGATGTCGGAAAGCAAGCCTGTTTGGCAGGGCACGCTGGCTCTGATGGTTCTGCAGACGCTGGAAGCTCTGGGGCCGCAGCATGGCTACGGCATTGCGCGCCGCATGGAGCAGACGAGCGGGGGCTCCGTCGATATCAAACCACGGCACGCTTTACCCCGTACTGATGAAGCTGGAGCAGGAGAGCGCCATCGCCTCCGAGTGGGGCGTGTCGGAGAACAACCGCAGGGCGCGTTTCTACCGGATTACCAAAGTCGGACGGAAACAATTGCTTGCGGAGAAGCGGCAATGGGAAGAGACGACCCGTATCATGGGACAGTTCTTCGCGCTGGGTGAGGAAATATGAGAACCGTACGGCGCGGTTTCCGTCGGCTGCTCGGCGTCTTTCCAGCCAACGGCAGGACGCGCGGCTCGAAGACGAGATCGACGCTCACATCGAGCTGCTGACCCTCGATAATCTGCGCGCGGGAATGGATCCCGCCGAGGCGCGGCGCCAGGCGGCGCTGCGATTCGGAAAGCCTTCGTCCACGCGGGAAGCCTGCCGCGATCAGCGCGGTTTGCCGCATCTCGAAGCTTTTCTGAAGGACCTGCGCCACGCTTCGCGCGCGCTGCGCAAAACCCCTGGCTTTTCCGTTGCCGTGGTTCTCACGCTCGCGGTTGCCGCAGGCGCCAATACCGCTCTTTTCAGCCTCGTCGACCAGGCTCTGTTCCATCCGCGCGGCATCGACCATCCGGAACGCATCGTCTCTATTCGGGAGCACTATGGCAAGCTCCTCAATCTGAGCGATCTTGGCGCTACATCGGGGCCGGCTTTCGCGGATGTGCGCAACGAGCGCGGTCTGTTCGAGCACGCCGCCGCGCTTACGAGCGACTATTTTACATACACCGGAGGCTCCAAACCCGAGCATCTCGAAGGCGCGCGCGTCTCTTCCGAATGGTTCGCAGTCCTAGGCGCCAGGCCGATGCTGGGCCGCACCTTCGCCGCGGAGGAGGACCAGCCGAATGCGGAGCGCGTAGCGGTGCTCTCATACGGCACGTGGACGAAACTCTTTGGGAGAGACCGCTCCGTAATCGGGCGCAGGATCGAGCTCGACCTGCAGCCCTACAGAGTGATCGGCGTTATGGGCCCCGGAATAGAAGCGATCGGCCCTTCCGATCTCTGGGTTCCGCTGGCGCTTGCCCCCGCCGATATCGCGCCGCAGGAACGCTTTCACCAGCATTTGTTCACTCTGGCCAGGCTTCGTCCGCATGTGACAGAGCAACAGGTGGACAACTGGCTGCGTCTGCGCGCCGCCCAGGTGCTGGCATCGAACGTTCCCGGCGCGAAGGAGACCGCGGCACTGGACTGGTACATGTTTTCCAAGCCATACACGGACACGATGGTCGGCGATACGCGCACTCCGATGCTGCTTCTGCTGGCTGCGGTCGGCATGATTCTGCTGATTGCCACCGCGAATGTGGCCGGGTTGATGTTGGCGCGCAACGCGGCCCGGTTGCATGAATTGGCTGTGCAGGTGGCACTGGGCGCCGGCCGTGGACGGCTGCTCAGCCGGCTCGCTGCTGAAAGCCTGCTTCTTTCCCTGCTCGGAGCCCTCGCCGGCCTCGCGCTGGCGGCTGGCGGCATGAGAGCCGTGCTGCTTTGGGCGCCTAAGGATGCGGTTCCGGGCCTTGATGCGCGGTTCGACGTTTTCACGCTTGCTTTCACGGCTGCCGCGATCGCGGCCGCAAGCATCTTTTTCGGAATCCTGCCGGCCTGGCTAGCTTCGGCCACTCCGCCGGTCGACGCGATGCGGGCCGGGACGCGCACGGTATCGGGCCGGCAGCGTCTGCGTTCCTGTCTGGTTGTCGGAGAAGCGGCACTGGCGATGGTTCTGATCGTGGCTGCGGGGGCGCTCCTGAAGAGCTTTTTACGGCTGGAAGCGGTCTCGCCCGGATTCGATACGCGTGGCGTGATGACCGCGGCGGTCTCCTTTCCCGCGGCTCAGTATTCAAGCGCGGAAAAACAAGCCGCCTTCTATCGCGCGGTGCTCGGCAGCCTGCCCGCGCCGTCCGCTTTCGCATCGTCGGTTCCCTTCCAGGGCGGAATCAACGCCGGAGGTTTCGAAATTGAGGGACGGCCGGAGGACGAGGGCTCGCCCCGCCACACCGATGTTCGATTCGTGTCGCCGGGGTATTTCGAAGCCCTGCACATTCCGCTCAGGCACGGGCGGTTCTTCGCTTCTTCGGATCATGCCGGCGCGCAAGGCGTGGCCATTATCGACGAGAACGTGGCTCGCCAATATTGGCCTGGAGGTGACCCTGTCGGCAAGCTGATTCGTCCCAACGGCGCGAGCGTTTGGTTCAACGTGATCGGGGTTGCAGGGCATGTCCTGCAGGCGGACTTGGCTCTCGACAGCGGCCGGGGAACAATTTACTACGATTTGTACCAATTCCCGCAGCCCTTGCCGGTCAGCGTCATGGTCACGCATGCGCGGGTCGAAGCGATTCGCCAGGCAGTGGCCGCGGCCAATCCCGCGGAATCGATTTTCGATGTGCAGAGCCTGCGCGCGCGGGTGGCGGGGTCGCTGGCGTCGCGGCAGTTTCTTCTGCGCATGATGAGCTTCTTCGCGGCTACGGCGCTCTTCCTTGCCGCGCTCGGGCTGTATGGAGTCATCAGCTACTCCGTCAGCCAACGCACGCGTGAAATCGGTGTGCGAATGGCGCTGGGCGCCCGGTCCGCAAGCGTGTACGGTATGGTTGTCGCGGAAGGGCTGCGCCTCGCGGGGGCCGGGTGCGTCCTGGGATTGGCTGGCGCCGCGGGGCTGGCGCGCATGTTGGAAAGCCAGCTGTTCCATGTTCAGGCTTTCGACGTTGCTACTGTGGCTGCCGCGGTGGCAATCCTGTTGGCGGTCGCCGTGGCGGCGAGTTTTTGGCCCGCTCGCCGCGCGGCTGCGATCGAGCCCATGGCTGCTCTGCGCTGCGAATAAATGTCTCGATGAAAAACCGCAGCCACGGGTCTGCAATGAAACACCGCGGCGGTCGAGGGCGACCGATAAGTGTTAAGCTACAGTTTACGGGCTGCCGATGAAAACACGCAGCTTCGTCCACAAAGGGCTGAAGCGCTATTACGAGGAGAACATCGTCAAAGGCGTGCCGCCCGACACTGTGGACAAGGTCCGGAAGATGTTGGCATTCATTGAAGCGATGCAGGAAGCCGAGGAATTGCGTTGCAGAATAGCCCGTTCGACCACTCCCTTGCGGTCGTGGCTCAGAAGCCCGTTCCGAGCCGCGCGCG
>JASHSD010000280.1 GCA_030036985.1 Bryobacteraceae bacterium | reverse complement strand
GATGGCTCGGGAAGCCAGGGCCGGCGCGAAGGTTGGCGAGACGATAAGATCATCGATCACGCGAATGGGTTTGCCTTCGCGCGCCAGCCGCAGCATGGTTTCGGGGAAATTGCCGCGGGCCGTGTGTAAGCCGCCGGGGCCGAATACGGCGCAGGTCCGCACGATGGTCGGCCGCTCCAGGTAAGCCTGCGCGTAGAGTTCGCCCGCAAGCTTCGAAACCCCGTAGGCGCCCAGCGGGCGCGGCGCGTCCGTCTCAGTATATGGTCTGCCCAGCGTGCCGTCGAAAACATAGTCGGTGGAGAAATGGATCAGCCTGACATCGTGACGCCGGCAGGCAAGCGCCACGTTCCGCACAGCCAGGGCGTTCGCTTCGAATGCGGCGACCGGCTCCCGCTCGGCCTGATCCACGAGATTGTAAGCCGCGGGGTTGAAGACCGCCGAAGGCTGCGTCTCCGCCAACATCCGTTCGACTTTTTCCGCGTCGCGAATGTCGACGGCCGCGCGGTCAAACCCCGAAACCGGGTAACCGCGCCGAGTCAGTTCGGCGCAAAGCTCGACGCCTAATTGCCCGGACGAGCCGAATACAACGATTTTCTGGTCCAACCTTTTCTGGTTCAACCTTTTCTGGTCCAACCGGCGATTTTACCAGCGAGCGTAAAAGAACGCCGCGGCGAGGATCGCCAGCAGAAGCACCAGAACCAGGCCGGCCCATGCCAGCCGGCGCGTCTGATACAGATCGGGAAGATTTCGCGACGCGTATCTGCCCGGCTCCGGCGCCACGCCGCCTGTTTTTTCGGCCAGCGGCGCGTCAATCCCGCTGTGTCGCGCGGATTGGCGCCGGGCCATCGCCTGTGTCAACTGCTCTTTTCCGGCTTTGTCGGCAATAATGATCGTGCCGGAATTGGGGCTCGCGGTTGTCTCCAGCAGCCGTGTCCGCAGGGGCTCCGGCACGTCCTTGACGGAAGAGTAGAAGCCGCGTTCGCCGCGCGTCGCAATCATCACAGCCGAGGTCTTCATCACGCCGGAGACGTTGCGCAGCAGAGTGACGCCGCACTCGGGGCAGACGCCCTCCGCGGCATCCAACTCGGTATGGCATTTGGGACAGATCATTACGGCAACTTCAATCTATCCGATCACCGGTCGACCAGCGCGGTCAGGCGGGGTTCGCGCACCGGGGAACTCTGCGAACCGAACTGCCCCAGGATGACCTGAATGAACCCGAGCGCCGCCTTGGGCAGAGCCTTGTCTTTACGATAAATCAACCCGAGCTTGCGGATCATCGGCTCGGGGGCGAGCGGAATGGTGATCAGCGACCCGGCATCCACTTCTTCCTGGCAATTCGATGCAGCCAGGAAAGTAATTCCCAAACCGGCCATAACGAAGCGTTTCATCGTCTCCGACGAATCCAGCTCCATCGAAACCTGCAACTCGTCTTCCACGCTTTCAAACCAGGTATTCAGGCGGCTGCGCGTCATGCCCGTTTGCGGCAGAAGCAGTGGCCAGGCGACCACGTCCTCGCAGCGGACCTTTTCCATCGAAGCGAGCGGATGAGTTGCAGGCGCCACGGCGCGGATCTCGTCGCGGTAGATATCGACGACCTGGACGCGTTTCTCGAGGACCGGAAGCTGCGTGAGTCCGAAATCGGCCACGTTTTCCATCACGGCCTCGACCACGCGCGATCCATAGGACCTATTCACCTGCAGCTGAACGCCGGGGAACTGGGTCTTATACTCGGCAAACACCTTCGGCAGAACGTAAATGCAGGTGGCTTCGTTGGCCGCAATCACGAGTTCCCCGCGCGGCGACATCTCGAGTTCGTTCAGAGAGTTCTGCGCCTGGCGGCGAAGATCGAGCATTCGCTCGGCGTATTCGGCGAAGATTTTGCCGGCCGTGGTGAGCGAGATGCGGCTTCCGAAACGCTCGAAAAGCTCCGCTTTGAGTTCGTGTTCCAGCTGGCGGATCTGAGCGCTGATGGCCGGTTGCGTGCGATAGCAGGTCTGCGCGGCTTTGGAGAAGCTCTTCAGGCGGACGATTTCGAGAAAAGTGTGGAGTTGGTCAAAATCCATACGCGGCCGCCACTGCTGAAAAGGGGAAACATTTCAGGTTGCCCCGCTCCCACGTAGACTCTGTGGCATATTTTACCAGAACGCGTTGGTGCTATCCGGCACAAAGGGACTGCGACCTGAAGGCGTAAAGTGGAATTTGACGGCGCGGCTCCTCAGTTTTTTGTTTGTCTATTTACTCATCGGCGCTCCGCTGTGGGCCCAAACTGCCAGTCAGGTTCTGGTCGTAGTTAACAGGCAATCCAGGGATTCCCGCGAGATCGGCGAGTACTATCTGCGGAAGCGCGGCATTCCGTTGGCAAACCTGTGCACGATCGATACCGCTCCGAATGAAGCGATCACGCGCGACGTTTACGACCGCGAGGTACGCGCTCCCATCGGCGCGTTTCTGAAAAAACAGGGTCTGGTGGAAACGATTCTCTACATTGTCACCACTAAAGGCGTCCCGCTGAAAGTCATCGGCGATTCCGCCGGCACGCGCAACACCGCCGCTTCAGTGGATTCGGAGTTGACCGTCCTCTACCAGCAACTGCACGGCGCCACGATCCCGTTGCCCGGACCGGTGCGGAATCCGTTCTTTCAGGAACGCGACACTCCGTTCCGCCATCCGTTGTTTCCCATGTATCTGGTTACGCGACTGACCGCCTGGAACATGGCCGAAATGAAGGGACTGGTCGACCGCGCTCTGCTCGCCCGGAATACGGGCAAGTTTGTGATCGACACGCGCGCCGATGAAAACACGCCGGGCAACCAATGGCTGCGGGAAGCGGCGCTGCTTCTTCCCAAAGACCGCGTGATTCTGAACGACACGGCCGCGGTCCTCACCGACCAGAAGGACGTAATCGGCTATGCGTCCTGGGGATCGAACGACTCCGACCGCAAGCAGCGGTTCCTCCACTTTCAGTGGCTGCCCGGGGCCATCATGACCGAGTTTGTTTCGACCAACGCGCGGACATTTCAGCGTCCGCCGGACAGCTGGCAAATCGGAACGTGGGGCGACAAGAAGACCTGGTTCGCCGGATCTCCGCAGACGATAACCGCGGACTACATCCACGAGGGCGCGACGGGCGCCTCGGGTCAGGTGGACGAGCCCTACCTCGGGGGCTGTCCCCGGCCCGAGTTTATTCTGCCCGCCTACTACGCCGGCCGAACTTTGGCCGAAAGTTACTACATGGGCATTCCGGGTCTGAGCTGGATGAATGTGGTGGTCGGCGATCCGCTCACGCGCCTCCGGCCCTGACCGCTACAATTGAATCATTCATGACAGTCGAGATCGAAGGCGTTACTCTTCACCTCGCCCATCCCGATGAGTTGCCTGTCCGGTGGGTGGGTCAGGAGGAATTGATGCGGCAGCTGCTGGCCGCGTGGATGGTCGTAACCGAGCACGATGTGCCGATGAACCCGCGTCTCATCGGCAAGCCGGGCGTGGGGAAAACGACGCTGGCCTATGCCGCGGCCAAGCGCATGGGGCGCGATGTATTCATCATGCAGGCTACGCTCGACACGCGTCCCGAAGACCTGCTGATCACGCCGGTTATCGAAGGCGCGGGCCGTTTGCGCTACGTGGCTTCGGCGCTGGTGAGCGCGATGATTCTCGGCGGCATCGTGATTCTGGACGAGGGCAATCGCATGAGCGAAAAAAGCTGGGCCAGTCTCGCGCCTTTGCTGGATAACCGCCGCTATGTGGAGAGCATTGTGGCCGGCGTCAAGATCAATGCGCATCCGCATTTTCGCTTGGTCACCACCATGAACGACGATGCCTCGACGTTCGAGCTGCCCGAGTACATCCATTCGCGTCTGCAGCCGCAGATCCTGATCGACTTCCCCGAGAAGGATGAGGAATACCAGATCCTTAAAGAAAACCTGCCGTTCGCGGAAGACCGCATTCTGCAATACGTGACCGACTTCCTGCAGCAGGCGCATGCTGCCGACGAGCGGTACAGCGTGCGCGACGGCATCAACATCGCGCGCTACGCGATCAAGCTCAAGAGCCTGGCCACCGGGATCGAACACGAAAAGTACGCGCTCGAAACATCCCTGCTCGAGACGCTGGGCGAGGAGGCGCTGCGCTATGTCCGGCGACCCCGGGTTACCACCTGAGGGGCAGATCCCCGACTGGGCCGGCCTCACGCGAGGGCGATTCGAGTACCTTCCGGTCGTGCCCGGCCGGTTGGAGTTCGCGGTTGAAGTGCGGCGGCGCATACTGACCGAACGCCCGGCGGTGGTTGCGGTCGAGTTGCCCGAAACGCTGGAAACGGCTTGGCTTGAGGCCGTGCAGCGACTGCCGCAGATTTCCGTAATTTTCTACAACGACACGACGCTCGGGATCGGCGGGGGGGATACCGATCAGGCGGTCTATGTGCCAGTGGAACCCGCCGATCCATTTGTCGAAGCGATTCGCAGCGCGCAGGATATCGGGGCGCAAATCGTTTTTGGCGATCCCGATGCGGGCGAACGGCCCCACCTGCCGGACGCCTATCCCGACTCCTACGCACTTACTTCGATTCCACTGAACCAGTATGTGGAAGCTTATCGCGTCTATCCGCAGGAACGCAGCGAGGACCTGGAGCGCTTCGCGGGCGGCATCGCGTGGAAGCTGCAGGGGGCGGATCCGCTGGCGCGCGTGCTGGTGGTGCTGTCGCTGAACCTGCTCGACCCGGTGCTGGACGCGATGGAGAAACCGCAGCCGGAACCGCGGCGGCGGCGGCGCGAGAATCTGCAGCTGGTGAATGCGCACCCCGAGTGCCTGGGCGAGATTACGACCGAATATCCGTTTCTGCAGGAGCGCTACGAGATGTTTCGCGTGGAGATGCTCGACCACGCGATGATCGACCGGCCGCGCGTGCAGATCGCCGTGTTTCGCGAGGCCGAGCACGCCTACACCCTGAACACGGGCGAAAAGATGCACCGCTGGCAGCGGCGCGCGCTGGCGCGTTACAGCCGAAATCTGGCTCTCGCGCACCATGACCTGACCGCGTCTCTGTTCGATCTTGCCATTGCGGCGCGCTCGATTGTCGACGAAAACTATGCGTGGGACGTTTGGGAAACCGCGTCGCGCTATTCGCATCAGCAGACCGCGACGGATATCGAAACGGTCAGAATCAGTGGCGACGAAGTCTGGCTGAACACGCGGCGCATGCGGCTGCGGCGGCGTCTGCCCAGCACCAAACGGCGATTGGGCAATCTGGGTTTGAAGCCGCGCAAGAAGGAGAAGTTCCCGGGCGAGTG
>JASHSD010000279.1 GCA_030036985.1 Bryobacteraceae bacterium | reverse complement strand
CTCCAAGGGTTAAAATACTCTTCCCAAAAATTTAAACAAAGAGGTAAAAGCAGATGAATATTCGTCCCTTGTACGACCGCATTGTGATCAAAAGAGTCGAAGCCGAGGCCGAAAAGACTCACGGCGGTCTCTACATTCCCGACAGCGCGAAGGAAAAGCCGCAGGAAGGCGAAGTCGTTTCCGTGGGCAAAGGCAAGCGTCTCGAAGACGGCAAAATCGTTCCCCTCGATGTCCAGCCCGGCGACCGCATTCTGTTCGGCAAATACTCCGGCAGCGAGATCAAGATCGAAGGCGAAGAGCTGATCATCATGCGCGAAGACGAGGTGCTCGGCATTCTCGAAGCGGAGCCCAAGGTCGCTAAGAAGGCCAGTTAGAAAAGCCGGCCAGCTAGTTTTCAACCAGTTCCCAGGTAAGGAGAAAAAATATCCATGGCAAAACAGATTGTTTACGCTGAAAATTCCCGCCAGGCCATCCTGCGTGGCGTCAATCAACTGGCCGACGCGGTGAAAGTGACCCTCGGTCCCAAAGGCCGCAACGTGGTTCTCGAAAAGAAGTTCGGCGGCCCGAACATCACCAAGGACGGCGTCACCGTCGCGAAGGAAATCGAACTCAAGGACCCGCTCGAGAATATGGGCGCCCAGATGGTGCGCGAAGTGGCCTCGAAGACCTCCGACATCGCGGGCGACGGCACCACCACCGCCACGATCCTCGCGCAGGCCATCTTCCGCGAAGGCGTGAAGTCGGTTGCCGCGGGCGCGAACCCGATGGCGCTGAAGCGCGGCATCGACAAGGCCGTTGAACTGGCCGTCGGCGAAGTGAAGAAGATGTCGAAGCCGGTTTCTGGCGACATGATCGCGCAGGTCGGCACCATTTCCGCCAACAGCGATCACACCATCGGCGACACCATTGCCGAGGCCATGAAGAAGGTCGGCAAGGACGGCGTCATCACCGTCGAAGAGTCGAAGACGATGGCGACCGAACTCCAGACAGTAGAAGGCATGCAGTTCGACCGCGGCTATCTCTCGCCCTACTTCGTGACCGATCCCGAGCGCATGGAAGTGGTTCTCGAAGATCCCTACATCCTGATCCACGAAAAGAAAATCTCGAACATGAAGGACCTCCTTCCGCTGCTCGAGCAGATTGCCCGCGCCGGCCGGCCGCTGCTGATCATCGCGGAAGAAGTGGAAGGCGAAGCGCTGGCGACCCTCGTGGTCAACAAACTGCGCGGCACCCTGAACGCCTGCGCCGTGAAGGCTCCGGGCTTCGGCGATCGCCGCAAGGCCATGTTGGAAGACATCGCCATCCTGACCGGCGGACGCGCCATTTTCGAAGAAACCGGCATCAAGCTGGAAGGCGTGAAGCTGGACGATCTGGGCAAGGCGAAGCGCGTCACGGTGGATAAAGACAACACCACCATCGTGGACGGCAACGGTTCGAGCAAAGCGATCGAGGGGCGCATCAAACAGCTGCGCACGCAGATCGACGAAACCACGTCCGACTATGACCGCGAGAAGCTGCAGGAGCGGCTGGCGAAACTGGCCGGCGGCGTTGCGGTGATCAAGGTCGGCGCGGCCACCGAGACCGAAATGAAGGAGAAGAAGGCCCGTGTCGAGGACGCGCTGCATGCGACCCGCGCGGCGGTCGAGGAAGGCATCGTTCCGGGCGGCGGCGTGGCTCTGCTGCGCGCGGCCACGGCTCTGAAGGACCTGAAGGTGACCGGTGACGAGCAGATCGGCGTCGACATCATTCGCCGGGCCTGCGAAGAGCCGATCCGTCAGATTGTGCAGAACTCGGGCGAGGAAGGCGCGATCGTGATCGGCAAGATCCGGGAGAACAACAACAACAACTTCGGCTATAACGCGCAAAGCGACAAGTACGAAGATCTGGTGGCTTCCGGCGTGATCGATCCGGCGAAGGTGACTCGTTCGGCGCTGCAGAACGCGTCGTCGATCGCGGGCCTGATGCTCACGACCGAAGCGATGGTCTGCGAGATTCCCGAGAAGAAAGCGGCTCCGGCGGGTCCCGGTCATGGCGGGCCCGAGGGCATGGATTACTAATCCTTTCGTGGCGCGGGCACTCGTGCCTGCTGCGCCCGCACTCATGCGGGCGCTTTTCAAGTACCAGAGCCGCGGTCCCGCAAGGGATCGCGGCTTTTTTCATTTGAGCGTCTACAATGACATTGATCGATGCTGATTGAACAGATCACACTGCGGAACCTGCTCTCGTTTAAAGACGCGACAATTCGTCTGAGACCGCTCAACATCCTCATCGGAGAGAACACCGCGGGCAAGAGTAATCTGATTGAGTCGATCGGCCTGCTGCAGGCAGCGCCCGTGGATCTTCTGAGCGCGATCCTGCGGGGAGGTGGCGTTCATTACTGGCTCTGGCTGGGAGACGGCATGCCGGGCGCAATGGCGACGCTTAAATGCGCGGGCGACCGACTCACTTACGAGTTGGAATTCTCGGAGGATGCATATGGTATGTACATCGCCCGGGAGCGCTTCTATGGAGAGTCGGGCGAGGTTCATTTTGCCCGCTCAGGACAAGCGGTCGATTTCGCAAACGCGAAGGGTTACTCGATCCAAAGGGTTGAGTCCGTATTTGCCTTGTTTAAGAACCCTGCCGATCCGACGCCAATCACCCGGACTGGTCGAGCCTTCGAAAAGATCAGAATTTTTCGCGAATTTCAAACCGGGCTCCGGGCCGCCACCCGCCAGGGCGTCGCGACTACCGTGCAAGGCGATTTCCTGCGCGATGGAGGAGACAACCTTGCCACCGTGCTTCAGGAACTGGATTTCTATGGCGCGATGGACGCCGTTAGAAAATACCTCAACAGATTCGCTTACAAAATTGACGATGTGCGCATCCGGCTGGATCAGGGTGTTGCCCGCACATTCCTGCGGGAGCGCGGGTTCAATGAGCCGCTGCCTTCCGTTCGGATGTCTGACGGGACACTGAAGTTTCTATGCCTGCTCGCTATCCTCCTGCACCCGTCTCCCCCTCCGCTTGTTTGTATAGAGGAGCCGGAGCAGGGCCTGCATCCCGACGCCGTGCAGATAGTAGCGGAGGCGATGAAAGAAGCAGCGGAGAGGACGCAGCTGATCGTCACAACACACTCCAGAGACCTGGTGGACGCCTTCTCAGACGATCCGGAATCGGTCCTTGTCTGTGAGCGCGACGCACATGGGGGAACGCAATGCCGCAGATTGGAATCAGCTCAGCTGGACGAGTGGCTTGAACAGTATTCGCTCGGGGCTGTGTGGCGCGCCGGAGAGATCGGCGGCAATCGATGGTGAGGAAGATTCGAGTCTATTATGAAGGCGACGATCAATTAAGGATTTCATTCGGTCAACTATTTGTCCGGTTAGACTTCAAGCTGCAGGGCATCGTGATGCCTGTCGCGGGCGATCCCGAGCCCATCAAAAAATTCAGACGCAGCCTCACGCACAATCCCGAATCCGTTAATTTACTGCTTCTGGACTCGGACGAGGACCCGAATCGGAGGCAGCAGGTCTCGGATATCCTGAGGAGCGAGTGTTCTTTATGAAAGAACTTATGGAGTCATGATTCCTCGCCGACCGGGCGGCTATCAAGGGTTATTACGACGATCAGAACTACTCGGAAGCCGCTTTACCCCGCAACCTTGAAATCGAAAACATTCGGAAGAAGGACGTGCTGGACGGCCTCAAGGAAAACAAAGAAAGGCGCGTACCATAAAACGAAACACGCCCCCCACATTTTGCGGAAACTCGATCCTGAAAAATTGTTGAAAGCGTCTCCGGAATTCCGACGACTTCGCGATGTGTTGCATGCTCTGTTGTGATTGCAAAGCAGCCCCGCCGCTTCCGCGAATCGAAAATGGGTTCGTTTTTGCGAATGGCGCGGATGGCACGGGCCGCGCCGCCGAATGTCGGAGGTTCGCGCTGCCGGACCTATGGTGTGATATATTTCGGCGCATGGAACGAAGAGGATTTCTAGCCGGCATGGCGGCGCTTTCAACGGGGATTGCCGGTCGGCTGTCCGCCCAAACCCCGGCCGCTTCGGGCGGTCGCATCAAGCAGAGCGTGATGGCTTCCGTTTGGACGGGCACGAAGCTTTCTTTCGAAGAGCGATGCGCGACTCTCGCCCGCCTCGGTTTCAAAGGCATGGATCTGCCCACGGCCCAGCAGGTTCCGATCCTAAGGCAACATGGCCTCGCGCCGGCTCTGATGGTCGGCACCGGAACCAGTTTCAAAGACGGATTGATCCGCAAGGAACTCCACGATCATATTGAGGAAGCCACTCGCGCCGGTATCGATACGTGCGCAAGCGTCGGCTGTCCCACT
>JASHSD010000278.1 GCA_030036985.1 Bryobacteraceae bacterium | reverse complement strand
GAGCGCTTCCAGCCGGCGCTGGTGGGGCGCGTCAAGCTCTATACGCGATCAAATCCGATCTTCGACGAGTTCGGCATCACCGCCGAAGTCGAGAAGGCGCTGCGCCCGAAGGTCTGGCTGAAATCGGGCGGTTACATCGTTATCAATCAGACCGAGGCGCTGGTGGCGATCGACATCAATACCGGCAAGTATGTCGGCAAATCCAATCGGCTCGAAGATACGATCGTCAAAATCAATTCGGACGCGGTTAAGGAGATTGTGCGCCAGGTGCGGCTGCGCGATCTCGGCGGCATCATCATCATCGATTTCATCGATATGGACGAGCGCAAGAATCGCCAGAAGGTGATGCTGGCGCTCGAAGAGGCCATGCGGGCGGACCGCGCGCCTTACAAGATTCTGCAGTTTAACGATTTCGGACTGGTTGCGATCACGCGTAAGCGCGTGAAGCAGTCGCTTGAGCGCACGCTCTGCTCGCCGTGTTCATACTGCGAAGGCGCCGGTTATATCAAGAGCGCGGCTACGGTGATCAGCGAGATTCTGACCGAAGCGCAGAAGATGCGCAAGGAACTCGAACCGGCGCAGACGAACCTCGTGCTTCGGGTGAATCCCGAGGTTGGGAAGGTTCTGAAGAGCAATCAGAACTCGTACCTGCAGGAGATCGAAGAGATCGTGGGCCGCTCGGTGCTGGTGAAGAGCGATCCGCTGCTGCACCAGACGAAGTTCGATTTAGCGTAGAATTCCCGGCCAGAAGCAGAAACTTACGCTTGCTTGCGCGCGCGGCTCAGTAGAGACAATCTTTTGCGGAGCCGCGGCTCAGTAAAGACAATCCTTTGCGGAGCTGCGGCTCAGTAGAGACAATCCTGTGCCGAGCCGCGACCGCGAGGGAGCGATTTTGCCATAAGCTGCCGGATCATGCCGAAGCTTTGCGGGCGCGCGCTGCCTCGGCCACTCGCCGCCCCCGCATGCAGGCGGCGGCGATGGGGTCGGCATCGTGCGCACCCTCTACGACAACGATACCGGCACGGCGCATGGCTTCGCACAACGCATCGGCGTGCGGGCCGTCGTGGAAAGCGGCGCCGATTTTTCCGGCCCAGGCAGCGAAATCGGGCGAAGGACCGTCACCTTCCGCGGGAACTCCGGCGACTATCGCGTCGGCCCATGCCACATCGGCCCCGCGCGGCGCCACGTATTCCATGTTCATGCGATCGCGGTTCTCTTTCCACTCGGGCACGCTCGTGATCGCCGCTTCATCGGCCATATCCGGCAATCGCCGCAGCCGTATGTTGGCGCGCCCCTGAACGGCTCCGACCGCGGCCGCGAGAGCCAGTTGCTCGGTGCGTCCCGTGCGCGAATAGAAAACCACTACAACGTTGACGTCCTGCATGGGTTGATTTACGCCAGATCGAACAGCAGAAGCTCGGTCCCATTGGGCGCGCTGCCCGCCAGCGACAACTCCGTTTCATCGCTGATGGCCGCGGCGTCGCCTGCGCCGAGCGTTCGCCCGTTGAGAAGCGCATTGCCCCGCGCGACCTGCACCCATCCGAATCGTCCCGGCGCCAAAGCGCAGCGCAGGCTCTCGCCCGGCCCGAGTTCGGTAGCGTAAACGCGCGCGTCCTGATGAATCGTCGCGGCGTCTCCATGATCGCTTCCGTGCGGACCGGCCAGCAGCCGCAGACGCGCATGCTTCTCCTTCGGCTGAAATGATATCTGCTGGTACGACGGTTCGACATCCTCCATCGCCGGTTCAATCCAGATCTGCAGCAGGTGCACCGTTTCGTCCTGCGAGCCGTTGAACTCGCTGTGCACGATGCCGGTGCCCGCGGACATCGCCTGAATGGTATTCGGGCCGATGACGTGGCGCTCGCCCATGCTGTCCTTGTGGGCGAGGCTTCCTTCGAGGATGTACGTGATGATCTCCATATCCCGGTGAGCGTGCGCGCCGAATCCCTTGCCGGGCGCGATGCGATCTTCATTGATCACGCGCAGCGAACGAAAGCCCATGTGCGCGGGATCGTGATAGTCCGCGAATGAAAACGTGTAGAAGGAATCCCGCCAGCCGGGGTTGGCGTGGCCGCGCTCCTCGCTTTTCCGGATGCTGATCATGTCAGCTTCAGTCTACAATCCGGCCTGCGCGGGATTTGTGCCTATAATCGACAAACAGGCCGAGGAGGGCCGCCCGAGTGGAAGAGCAGAGCTATACAAAGCACGCGAAGTTCGTACCGTTGTTTCACTACGTGCTGGCCGGGATGATCCTGGTGGCGTTCATCGGTTCGCTGGTGAATCTGTACCGGCGGTTTGCCGATCCGATACACACAGGACGGTTGAGCGCGGGCCTTATCACGCTGATGGCGCTGGCGATGTTTCTGATGTCTCTGTTTACCCGCATTTTTCCGCTGAAGGCGCAGGACCGCGCCATCCGCGCGGAGGAAAATCTCCGGCACTTCGTGATGACCGGCAGACTGCTCGACCCGCGTCTGAACATCAAACAGATCATCGGACTGCGGTTCGCCTCGGACGCTGAGTTCGTCGAACTCGCGCGCAAGGCGGCGGAAGAGGGAATGTCGCAGGATGCCATCAAGAAGTCGGTCAGGCAATGGCGCGCCGACTACGACAGGCTCTGAGGGATAGTGAGGCGGAAATCGGCGCGCCAATGGAGCGAACCGGCCGAACATATCCGCCTGCCGGACCCGGTAAAGATAGGCGGTTTTCGCGTCGAGCGAATACAAGCCGCCGGAACGTTCGGTTGATGTTGGGAAGGGAACGGTGATGGCGAGATTTACTGTCAGGCAAAGATCGGATCCGGCTGTTGCAGAGAAAGTTATCCACGCGGTCTTCGCAAACGTCCCGGGCAGCGCAGCGCGGAGCTATGCCGATTTTCTGGTGGAAGCGATCAACTACCTCGTCGCGCGGCATAATGACCGCTGGGGTGTCACACTTTTCCCGTGGGGCGTGCGGCTGAATGTCGGGTGGGTCGAGTGCCTTGTGCTGCACGCCGAAGGACTTCGAGTTCTGGTAGACAGGGAGT
>JASHSD010000277.1 GCA_030036985.1 Bryobacteraceae bacterium | reverse complement strand
GCCACATCGCTGAGACGATAAACGGCGTCGGGCGCCAGGTTCTTCGGATCCTCTTCGAACCGGAACAGGAACTCGGGACTGGCCAGTATGAACTGCAGCGCCGATTCGATTCCGGCGTCGAAGCGGCCATGCTCGTTGCGACCGCGCTGATAGAAGCTGAGCGGCGTTTCCAGATCGCCGTCGTTGAGCGGCCGCCGGTACGCCTGGCGAAGCAATGCCGACAGGATCTTGCGCGCGCAGGGCAGCTCTTCTTGCGGGGTCGCGGGCTCACAAAGGAAAATCTTGTTGCGCGCGGGCGTGGTTCCCGAACCAGTTGCGTTGAACGGTCCTTCGACGCTGATCCGGTCGACTGAAGGATCGCCCGTGATGTCCAACCCGTCAATTGTGGTCCGCATAAACGGCTTGATGAGATCGTCCTTCTCGGCATGGCTGCGGAGGATCACTGCCGCCGCTATGGCATGCGGCCCGGCCTTGACGGGAATGCGCACGGTGAGTCGCTTATCCAGTTCTGTACCGAATTCGCCGGGGTTCCGGGCCATGCTGACGAAATCGTCCTTGCCGCCCGCCGTGACCAGATCCACGCGCTTGCCGTCGAGACTGATCTCGATCTGGTGAGCATCTTCCATGCCGCGCATCAGGTCGAAGGTGTTGCGCCACAACCGGACCTTCAATATGTATTCGGCGTCCAGCGGAAAGTAATGATTCACGAGAAGGCCGCCGCGCGTGCCGAGCGGCAATCCTTCGATATGCTGATCCTGGGAAAGATCCGGCCGAACCCGATAAACGGTGGTGGCGGGCGCGATGCTCATGTCGCCTACGGCCTCTCGGCTGATGTTCCACGACGCCGAGAGATACCGTTCCATCAGGGACGGCGACATACGCAGCACGTCCGCGATGTTGTCGAAACCGCTGCTTTCGTCGTCGGGAGGCAGCAGCGCGGTCGAATCGACTTTGAGACCGAGAAGATCGTGGATCGCGTTGGCGTATTCGGCGCGATTCAGCCGGTGCACCGATGCGTGTCCGGGGTTGGGTTTCGCGGCGGCGGCCTGATCCAGCGAAGTTTCGAGGAACGTCGCCAGACCGTTCACGGCAGCCTGATCCGGCCGCGGCATGCCTTGCGGGGGCATGGAACCGGTGCGCAGCTTGCGGATTACTTTCTCCCAGGTTTCCGCGTTGCGCGGGACGTCGGCGAGCGAGGCCTTCTGCAGGGACAGCCCGCCGGTGCGCATCTTGTCGTTGTGACAAACGATGCAGTATTTCGTGAGAGTGGCGGCTTGAAGCGAAGCGGCTCCAAGCGAGGCTTCCGCGCGGGCGGCGACTGGCACGAAGATCACCGCCGCCGTGCACATGACGAGAAGGCGCGCGATGTGCTTCAAATCTCTCTCCTTATATCGATGCGGCCGGCGCCGCACCTCGGTCACAAAAATTCTATCCAGCGGTGGGGATGCAGTCAATGCAAGGCGATTTTGATGCGGGGTATCAAGTCCATTGATGGGATTGGAACGGTGGCCGCGGATAACAGCGCGGCCACCCGGTTGCTCGATGTTTGATCCGGTTCGTTAGTGCCAGTTCGCGTGGTTCATGCGGTAGTCGCGGAGCCGCGCCAGATCGTCGGTCAGCATGTGACGGTCCTCGGGTGTGAGCCGGTTATCGGCCACTACCGTGGTCAACGACGCGATCACATTGTCCAGCTCCGGCTGGTTGTATCCGCCGGACGCGAGCTTACTCTGAAGATCCGTGAGCTGATCTTCGGTCTGGGTGATGCGGTATTGGTCCTTATGGTGAAAAGTGACGTCCTGAACGTGATTCAGGTCCTGCCTGACGCGATCGAAGATACGCATGTGCCACTCCGGCCCCTGGTAGAAGGACTGGCGGTTTTGATACCAGCTTTGGGTGCCGGGAGCCTGCGGGGCGGCCTGTACATTGGCGAAGCCAAGGAGAAAGACGCCCATGGCAATGTTTGCCGCAATTTTCAGTACCATAAATTACACCTCCATGGAAAGGGCTCTTGAATGAGCCATTCGGTACAAGTGGGTGCATCCGGGCAGCCATTGGAGAAAAAACTACAAATGTATGATCGGCGGCGCGGCGAATCGGGATTACGATAGTTCAGGAGAAATGACGTGCGCTGTTGGCTCATTACCGCACTTTTTTCCGGGCTGTGCCTGCCGGCCGTTGCTCAGTTCCCAGCTCAATACCCTCCGGGCCAATACCCTCCAAGCCAGTACCCGCCGGGGCAATATCCGCCGAACACGTACCCACCCAACACCTACCCGCCCGTCTACCCGGGACCCGCGGGGATTCCCCTGCCGATCCCGAGCATCCATTTGCCCGGCCGCAAACCGAAAGCCGAAAGCCCGGCAAACACCGCCACGGTGGAATCGATCTCCGGCACTCTGCGAAAGCTGGCCGAGAAGGATCTGCTCCTTCAAACTTCGTCCGACAGGGTGCTGCGCTTCCGGCTGCTCGCCAAGACCGAGTTTCGCGGCAAAGACAACAAGCCCGTGCGCGATTCGCTGATTCATCCGGGCGACAAACTGACGATCGACGTGAGTCCCGACGACGTGGAAACCGCCCTTTATGTGATCCTCGATAAGTCCGGGAGCGACGCGGATCGCGAAGCGGCTTCGGCCCCCGTGGATGAGGCGCGGATCGTCGCTCCCGATCGGAGCGATTTCGGCCGAACGCATTCCGTCACGGAGGCGAACGCCGGCGACAGCCCGCGGGAGACAGCGACTCCCAATGATGACGAGACCCGACCCACGCTGGCCCGCAAATCAGATGGCGATGACCCGCTGGAAAGACCGGCGCCAACCGGGAAACCCGCGGCTGACACAGGCGGGGAATCCACCAACGACATTATCAGCGACGCCCGCGACGCGTCGTACGCTTTTTCCGACAGCCTGCCCAATTTTCTGGTGCAGCAGGTCACCACGCGCTACACGGGTTCCCGGAACGGCACTGACTGGCAGGCCTTGGACGTAGTGAGCGCGGACGTGGCCTCGGTCAATGGTCAGGAAGACTACCGCAATATAAAAGTCAACGGCAGGACCGCCGATCCCGAAAAAAGCGGCTCATGGTCGAGCGGCGAATTCCAGACGACCCTCGACGACATCCTCTCACCCCGCACCTTCACGCATTTCACCTTGCGCGGGGAGGAACGCATCGCGGACCGGCCCGCGTGGGTCTTCGATCTCAGCGTCGAGCAGCGGAATTCGCACTGGGAGATTGTGTCGCAAAGGGGTGGCTCGTACAATCCGGCCTATCGCGGAGCCATTTGGGTCGACAAACAGACGAAAAGGGTTCTGCGCATCGAGCAGAGGGCAATCGATCTGCCGCGCGATTTTGCCTACGATAAAGCCGACGGGACGCTTGTCTACGGCTTTGTGAACATCGAAGGACATTCATACCTGTTGCCCATCGAGAGCGAGAATGTCGGCTGCATGACCGGCACGAATGCCTGCAATCGGAACGTGATCGAGTTCCGCAATTACCGCAAGTTCGCGTCGGACTCGAGCGTCAAATTCGACCAGTGAGTCACGCGCCGGCGTTTGTTGTGTCGCGCGCCCGAATGTGATCTCTTATTTAGCATGAACTCCACGAAGCGTCTGCCGATCATATGCGCGATTCTCGCGGCCGCCGCGCTGTCCGTTGCGCTGTTCGGCCAAAGCCCGGTTGACACGAAGAACTGGACCGCCGCCGAGGACCATCAGAATATGATGGACCAGCTGGGAATCAAGGCGCTGCGGCCGGGTCCCAGCGGCAACGAGTCCGCGCCGAACCATGCTAATTACGATGAGGCGCTGGCGAATCCGTATCCGAACCTTCCGGACGTGCTGACGCTCAAGAACGGGAAAAAAGTCACGTCGCCCAAAATGTGGTGGAATCAGCGCCGACCTGAGATCGTGGAGGATTTCGATCGCGAGGTTTACGGGCGCATCCCGCAGAACGTTCCAAAGGTGACTTGGGAGGTCGTGAAGACGGTCGAGGCCAAGGTCGGCGGCCGGCCGGTTGTCGGCAAGCAGCTTCTGGGACACGTGGATAATTCGGGCGATCCGGATATCAAGGTCGACATTCAAATGACCCTGGTTGTGCCCGCCGATGCGAAGGGGCCCGTGCCCGTGATGATGATGTTCGGCGGACGCGGCATTCCCGAGATCGCGTTTCCGGTGCCGCAGTTCCGCGGACGAGGCCCCGCGCGCGGACCGGTCGCCGGACGCCCGCCGAATGCCGATCCGCCTGCAACCGAGCAGCTGATTGCCGATGGCTGGGGCTTCGCCGGAATCAATCCTGGCAGCATTCAGGCGGATAACGGCGCGGGTCTGACCAAAGGCATTATCGGACTCGTCAACAAGGGCCGGCCGCGCAAGCCGGACGATTGGGGCGCGTTGCGCGCTTGGGGATGGGGAGCTTCTCGCGGTTTGGATTATCTCGAAACCGAGAAAGCGGTGAATGCGAAAGAGGTCGGCATCGAAGGCGTATCGCGCTACGGCAAGGCGGCGCTGGTGACAATGGCGTTCGATACCCGTTTCGCGGTTGTGCTCATCGGATCTTCGGGCGAAGGCGGCGCCAAGCTGCATCGCCG
>JASHSD010000276.1 GCA_030036985.1 Bryobacteraceae bacterium | reverse complement strand
CCGGGACACAGCGAAATCCGAGCCTTTGACACGCCGACAGGAAAGGTGTGTCTTCCGACCGCCGAGTCCGCGCACAAAACCGCATCTGCATTAATTGGGTTGCGGATTCGGCCCCGAAAACTTATCTCAACCCTTCTGTCGCACTCCGCCGCACGCGCCAACCCCGGAATTTTGCAAGTCCCTCTGAAAATCCGCCTCGGGTAACCAACCCAATGCCGCGTAGTTTTTTTGGGGGGCGGTCCCCCGGACCGCGGCGGACGCCCTCGTCCGCCTGTTCGGTAATGCGATCGCGCTGATTTCACAAGCCAAGCCGGTCAGGGGACCGGCTGCGGGCGTGGGCATAGGCGTTACCCTAACCTTCGCAGTTGAGCCTCGTTTCAAACTAAATTTGCGCAGATCGCCGGGCTAAGCCCTTTGCAGTGAGTAAAACATTTTTGGGAGTGCTTGTAGTGGAGACCTACCCTCTATGCAGACGGGAAAGATTCTGGCACTCTGCAGGAAGGAATGTTTCTGCGCAGCAATACGCGGGTCAAGGATGGCAAGCCGCACCGTTACTACACGGTGGTAGAAAGCCGACGTCTGCAATCGGGGAAAGTAGCGCAGCGGCAGGTGCTGTATCTGGGCGAAATCAACGACAGCCGGCAAGCGGCATGGCGCAGGACGCTGGAAGTGTTTGATGAAGTAGAGCAGCGGTATACGCCGCTGAGTCTGTTCCCGGAGGATCGGCCGGTTCCGGCCGACGCCGTCGACAGCGTGCAGGTGAAGCTCAGCGAGATGAAGCTGGAACGGGCACGGCCGTATGGCAACTGCTGGCTGGGATGCGAACTGTGGCGGCAGTTGCAACTGGATCGGTTCTGGTCGGAAAAACTGCCACGAGGCCGGGAAGACGTAGCATGGCCACAGGTGCTGGAACTGCTGGTGGTGAATCGACTGATCGAGCCGGGCAGCGAGTTTCGGGTGCATCGGCACTGGTTCGACCACAGCGGGATGGACGTTTTGCTGGGAGAGGATTTTGCGGTGGCGGAAAAAGACCGCCTGTACCGTTGTCTGGATCGGGTGCTGGAGCACAAGCAGGATCTGTTTGTGCATTTACAGCAACGCTGGAGAGATCTGTTCGATGCGGAATTCGATCTGCTGCTGTACGACCTGACGAGCACGTATGTGGAAGGCGAAGCCGAACAGAATCCCAAAGCCCGCTACGGCTACAGCCGCGACAAGCGGCCGGACTGCAGGCAGGTGGTGATCGCGCTGATCGTAACGCCCGCGGGACTGCCGGTGGCCTACGAAGTGATGGCGGGCAACACATCGGAGAAGACGACGCTGCGCGGCTTTCTGGACCGGATTGAAAACCTGTACGGTAAAGCGCGGCGCGTGTGGCTGATGGATCGGGGAATACCGACCGAGGCTCTGCTGCAGGAGATGCGAACGTCGCGCCAGGAGACGTTTTATCTGGTGGGCACTTCACGCGCGAAGGTCCGCCAGTATGAGAAACGATGGCTGGAGTTGCCCTGGAAGAAAGTTCGCGAATCGGTGGAGGTGAAGCTGTTTGCCCAGGACGGTGAGTTGTACGTGCCGGCGAAAAGCGAAGGGCGGCAGGCCAAAGAGATTGCCATGCGGCGGAAGAAACTGGCGCGGCTCTTACGGAAGCTGCGGGCGATGCGCCGGAGTTGCCCGAAGCGCGATCAGTTGCTGATGCGTGTGGGCGCAGCCAAAACCGATGCGGGACGGGCGTTCGGATTCGTGAAAATCAACCTGCCCCAGGCGGGCCAGACGGTCACGAAAGAGAGTTTCACGTTTCAACTGGACAAGGCGAAGCTGAAAGAGGCCGAGCGGCGTGACGGCCATTATCTGCTGCGCACCAACCTGGTGGCTGAAGATCCCGCGGTGTTGTGGGATCGGTATGTGCAACTGACCCAAATCGAGGCCGCGTTCAAATGCCTGAAGAGTGATCTGGGCATCCGGCCGATCCATCATCAGCTGGAGCAGAGAGTGGATGCGCACATTCTGGTGGCGTTCCTCGCTTACTGCCTGACGGTGACGCTGAGACATCGGCTGCAACTGCATGCCCCCGGACTGACGCCGCGTGCGGTGCTGGAGAAACTGGCAGGCATTCAGATGCTGGATGTCTCATTTCCGACTACCGATGGCCGCCGTCTGGTGATGCCCCGCCACACCGAGCCGGATTCCGAGCAGGCGCTTTTGCTTCATCACCTGGGCCTCGTGCTGCCTCTGCCTCGCCGGCTCCGCTGCCTCCACTGAAAATGTAGTGGAGACCTTCGGGATGCGTTTATTGAAAACAAAAGGTATTCCGCCTTCAGATGCCCCCAACTGCGAAGGTTCGGTTAAAATAACGCTCTAAATAAATAGGGTCATCTGCTGCAGATCGTGACTGGCAAGGCGGCGGTTTCGCGGGGAGTTGCGCAAGCGGTCAAGGTTGTCATTATCTCGGATTAACAGCCACGGGCCCTTTCCAGGAACTGCGCTGCGGATGGCCCAGAGTGTCATACGAAAACGGGACCACGGGCTATGCGTGCGCGGATTCTGTTCGGCGGGATC
>JASHSD010000275.1 GCA_030036985.1 Bryobacteraceae bacterium | reverse complement strand
CCGGGACACAGCGAAATCCGAGCCTTTGACACGCCGACAGGAAAGGTGTGTCTTCCGACCGCCGAGTCCGCGCACAAAACCGCATCTGCATTAATTGGGTTGCGGATTCGGCCCCGAAAACTTATCTCAACCCTTCTGTCGCACTCCGCCGCACGCGCCAACCCCGGAATTTTGCAAGTCCCTCTGAAAATCCGCCTGCTCTCTCGACCGACAATCTGCCTCGTGGAGATCGTTCTTCGCGATGCCAATCCAGCGGACAACACTCGATAAACACCGATTCCACATGCGTATGCGCGCCTGGAGCCAGTGGCAATCCCAACACCGCGGCGCGCCTGTGTACAGGCCCGCCGGCATTCTCAAAACTTACCCGCTGAGTTCCTCGGCGAGTCCGATCAGAAGCCCTCCAGGCCCGCGGATATAGCAGAGCCGATATGCGTCTTTATACCGGACTACTTCGCCTGCGAGCTGCGCGCCGTGCTTGCGAAGCCTTTCAAGCGTCTCGTCGATGTCGTCCACGGCGAACATCACCCGGAGGTACCCAAGCGCGTTCACCGGGGCGTTGCGGTGATCCGCGACGGCAGGCGGCGCGAGGAAACGGGAAAGCTCGATCCGTCCGTGGCCGTCCGGCGTGCGCATCATGGCAATCTCGACGCGCTGATCGCCCAGTCCGGTGACGCGTCCGGCCCATTCTCCTTCGATCGTGGCCCGCCCTTCGAGCTCGGGGCCGAGTTCGCGAAAGAAATCAATCGTCCCGCCGATGTCATCGACGACGATTCCCACGTTGTCCATCCGTTTTACCGCCATGTGCCCAATCTACACAAGTGGGCCTCGAAAATGGGATGCGTACTGAGCGGCGACCGTGAGTGAGGGAGCTGGCGCTGGAGTCGGGAATCAACCTGCGCCCCGCTTCTTATGCACCGTTTTGAGACAATCCCTTGTGCACGATCCGGCTCCTCCGCGTTTCTCCGCCCCGGTGGCATACTGTCTTTGAAAACCGAGGCGAATGCAGCACGGGTGGCACGATGAAGGCGCCTTACGCGAAAAAGTGGCGGAACGAAACCGAAAACCTGAGGAAGATCGTACTGGACTGCGACCTGGTCGAGGAGTTGAAATGGGGCAAGCCCTGCTTCACCTACCGGAGGAAGAACGTGGCGATCATCGTTCCGCTGAAGGACGCCTGCGCGCTCTCTTTCTTCAAAGGCGCCTTGCTGAAGGACCCGAGGCACATTCTCCAAAAGATCGGACAGGTGCAGGCGGGCCGCTGGATTAAATTCACCTCTCCCAAAGAAATTTCGGCGCTCCGCGCGACCCTGAGGAGTTACGTCTACGAAGCCATCGAGGTTGAGGAGTCGGGGAAAAAGGTTCCCCTCAGGAAGGCTTCGGAGTATGTGGTTCCCGAGGAGCTGCAGGCAAGGCTGAATTCGGCTTCAGAGCTGAAGGCGGCGTTCGAAGCCCTGACGCCGGGACGGAGGAAGTCGTATATCTTTCATGTCTCGGGCGCGAAGCAGGCGAAGACGCGGGCAGCGCGGGCGGAGAAGTGTGTCCCGATGATCCTGAGCGGCCGGGGTTTCAACGAGCGCACAGATTGAGTGCTCTGCTCACCAACCGGACACGCGACTTCAGTCGCGTTTTTGGGCGCCACACTTACTGGATGCCGACTGTCATCGTGGCGCAGGCACTCGTGCTTGCCGCGCCGAGGCTCATCTCGGCGCTTGCCTTACCGTAAAGCATTAAGTGGGACGGCGGGAAGGCGCGACGACGCCACCTGCCCTCCTGTGCACCAGAACTCCCGCCGCGATCAGGACCGCAACCGCCCCAATCAGCAGCGCGAACCAACCCCAATACTGCATGGGATGACGAAGCACGCGGATAAAAGGACGGCCGTAAAATTCGCCAACGACCGCGATGGCGGTATAGCGGATCGCGCGGCAGATCGTGACAAGCGTCAGGAACCGGTTGAGACGGTAATCGGAAGCGCCGGCCGCGGCGAAAAACATGCTGGTCGGGAACGGAAAAGGAATGGCGGTGGAAGCCGCCAGAATTCCCGTTCCGTGTCTGGCGAAAAGCCGCAGCGGCGCGGCTGTCCTTCCTTTCCCGAAGCGGCTGTGCAGATAAGCCGATCCGGCCCCGCGCGCGAGACGGAAGGTCAGAAAAGCGCCGAGCACCGATCCGGCCGTGGCCCCGATCACATCTTCGTACCACGGATACCGGTGCGTCGCCGCGAGAATGGCGATCAGAATGTCGGGTCCGCTGAGAGTCGGCAGCGGCGAACTGTCCAGAACCGCCAGAGAGAACAGTCCGAGCGCCCCAAAGTGGCGGAATATCGCGGCGAAACTTCGTGACCGGGCCGGTCTCCCTGTTTGAAGGAAAAGGTTCAGCAGAAATACGGTAGCATCCCCATCCGGGCCGGAGCGGCCTATTGCCAGAATCGGAAACCGTGTAGGGCAGGTTGGTAACCTGCGGCGGATTGGCATGGTAATCCGCCTGGCCCGGGCTCCGGAGAGCCTGTGTCTGCGGCATTCTAATTAATTAACCAACCTCAACCATTTCCGCGAGAGTCGTCGGTTCCGGCACATGCTCGCCATGCAGAAGCATTCCTTCGATGTGGAATTCGATGGCTTCGTGGATCAGACTCACGGTTTCCCGATAGGTCTCGGCGGCTGCGATACACCCCGGAAGATCCGGAACGTGAGCGCTGCAGCCCGTGCCCGTTTTCTCAATCAGCGCAACATACTTGCTCATTTGGTCAACCCCGCTTGCTTCAGAATAGACCTTCAGTTCGGGTCAAGATCCATCGACGATGTCCGGCGACCGCCATACAGCCTCCCCCTACACCTCAAATCACCCGTGCAATCCAGCGCTCACACCAAAAATGGGTTCGAATTTTCGAACGCCCTCCGGAGCCGTGGGAGTTCGTTTTCGCGAATAGCACAATCGCTCCCGCCACCCGGGGTTGTGCCGACCGAGCCGTTTATATTAATATAGTGATTTCGGCTGTTTGCCCGAGGCGCGGAAGTGTGCGCCTCGCAGGCCCGAAGAGGTTCAATTCCCAATGCATGCAATCATCGAAACCGGCGGAAAGCAGTTTCGCGTCGCTCCCGGCGATGTGATCCGCGTTCCCAAACTCACCGCCGAAGTCGGCGCGGAAGTCGCGCTCGGCAAGGTACTGGCGCTGTTCCCGGACGGCGGCGATCTCCTCACCGGCGAGAAAGCCGGCGGCGTCCGCGTCAACGCCACCATCGCGGCGCACAACCGCGCCGAAAAGATTCTGGTCTTCAAGTTCAAACGCAAAAAGCAATACAAGCGCACACAGGGCCACCGGCAAGGCTACACCGAGGTTCGCATCCGCGACATCGTCTCCGAAGCCGCCGAAGCCTGAGCGCGGGATTTCATTCATGGCACACAAAAAAGGTTTAGGCAGTTCCAAGAACGGGCGCGATTCCAACGCGCAGCGCCTCGGCGTCAAGGTCTTCGGCGGTCAGCTGGTCCCAGGCGGCTCCATCATCGTGCGCCAGCGCGGCACCCGCATCAAACCCGGCGAGAATGTCGGCTGGGGCAAGGACGACACGCTCTTCGCCACGGTCACCGGCGTCGTCGAGTTCCGCGACCGCGGCCGCATGGGCAAGTTCGTCACCATCCGAACCGCTCCCGCCGAAGCCGCGCAGTAATCGGCTATCGCTCTCACCCGCAACCGAACGGTCAGGCCGCCTGCGCGCGGCCTTTTTTATGCTCGTCGACGAAGTAAGAATCACCATCAAAGCGGGCGACGGCGGCAACGGATGTCTCGCCTTCCGGCGCGAGAAGTACGTCCCCCACGGCGGCCCGAGCGGCGGCGACGGCGGGCGCGGCGGCGACATCGTCATGGCCGCCACCAAACACCGCGACACGCTTCTCCATTTCCGTTTCAATCCCGAATACACCGCGCAGCGCGGACGCCACGGCGAAGGCAGCAACCGCACCGGGCACGACGGCGAAAACCTGACCGTGCAGGTCCCCATCGGAACCACGGTCTTCGACGATGAAACCGGAGAGCAGCTCTGCGATTTCGTCGCCGACGGCCAGACTTGGATCGCCGCGCGCGGCGGACGCGGCGGACGCGGCAACGCCCGTTTCGCCACCGCCACGCACCAGACGCCCACCGAGCATGAGGAAGGTAAACCGGGCGAGTTCAAACGGCTGCAGCTGAAGTTGAAACTCCTGGCCGATGTCGGCCTGGTGGGCTATCCGAACGCCGGCAAATCCACTCTCATCTCGCGCATTTCAGCCGCGCGCCCGAAGATCGCCGATTATCCGTTCACCACGCTGGAGCCGAATCTCGGCGTCGTGCATCTGCCGGATTTCCGCAGCTTCGTCGTAGCCGATATTCCGGGCATCGTCGAGGGCGCGCACGAAGGCCGCGGCCTCGGCATTCAGTTCCTGAGGCACATCGAGCGCACCAAAGTGCTGGTGCATCTGGTGGACATGTCGGAGACCGGACGCGATCCGATTCACGACTTCGATACCCTGATGGTTGAATTGCAAAGCTTCGACGAAGACCTCGCGCGCCGGCCGATGCTGGTCGTGGCGAGCAAGATGGACGCGGCGCAGGACCTCGCGAAAGTCGCGGAACTGCGCGAACTCGCGGCGGACCACAACCTGCCGTTTTTTGAGATTTCCAGCGTCACCGGGCAAGGCGTCGAAGCCCTGAAATTCGCCCTGGCCGAAAGGGTGCTGACCAGACAAACGAATGGATAATCCGCTGAATCCCGCCGAATTGCGCGTACTCGGCGTGCTGATCGAAAAAGAAACCACGACGCCGGAGTATTATCCGATGTCGCTCAACGCCCTCGTCGCGGGGTGTAATCAGAAAACCAACCGCTGGCCCGTCACCGAATATACGGATGACGACGTGTACGCCGCGATCGAAGACCTGCGCCCGCGCGGCTTCGCCGCCGCCATCACCGGAGGCAGCCGCGTTACCAAATTCGCCCAGCGCTTCACCGAAAAACTCAATCTGGGGCGCAGAGAAACCGCGATTCTCTGCGTGCTGATGCTGCGCGGTCCGCAGACGGTCGGTGAAATCAAGGGCCGCGCGGAACGCATGTACGAATTCGCCGACCTCGATGAAACTGAAACCGTTTTGCAGAAAATGATCGACCGCCCCGAAGGCGCGCTGGTGCAGAAGCTGGCGCAGGCTCCGGGAACCAAAGAGCCGCGTTTCGCTCAGACCCTCGGCGGCCCCGTGGAATTCGCCCCCGCCGTTTCGCACCCACCCGCTCCCGACCGTCTCACCTCGCTT
>JASHSD010000274.1 GCA_030036985.1 Bryobacteraceae bacterium | reverse complement strand
CTGCACCTGATCCTGCCTTGGCCGTTCGGCCGCATGCGTCCCGTTGAATACGGCAGAATCCACTCCGTGCACATCGGCGTGGATGGAATGCAGGCCGATGAATCGGTCGCGGTCGGCGCCGAGACTGAGCCTCCGCTCAGTCTGAACCGGCTCTGGGAGACAAAGCATGAGGGGCAGGCGCAGTATCTGGTTGCGAGCAACGGTACGGGGCCGCAGGGATTCCAGAGTGTGGACACCGAAATCAGCGTTCTCTACCGCGTCGGTCTGAACGATAATGCGGCGCTGCAGTCGGTGTACCGGGTGGCCAATCCCGAAGCGCTGATCAAAGAGGATGCGGATCGCCTGGTGCTCCGCTATTTCAATTCGCGAACCCTCGAAGAGGTAATTGGCGCCAAGCGCGAGAACGTGGAGGGCGCGCTGCGCGACCAGCTCGCGGCCGACGTCGATTCATATCACGCGGGATTTGAAATCGTCGCTGTGCTGATCGAGGAAACCCATCCTCCGGTCGGCGCCGCCGCCGCATACCACGCGGTGCAGGCGGCCGAGATCAACTCCCTGGCCCGGATTTACACCGAGCAGGCGAAAGCGGAACTCACCGCCGGCAATGCGCAGCAGGAGGCGAACAAGATGATCACCGCCGCCGACGCGAAGGCTGCGGAGATTCAGCATGCCGCGGATGCCGAGGCTTATCGCTTCGATGCGGAACGGCGCGCGTACGCCGTTGGCGGGAAAGCCTTCCTGGACGAACGCTTTTACAGCAACTACAAGTCGGCGCTGTCGAAGGTGCCCTTCTTCACCATCATCGATCACCGAATCAACCCAGGGGATGGCCCTATTCTCGACATGCGGCCGACAAACGGGGCGGGCGGCGCCGCAGCCTTAATCCCCGGAATGGTGAAGGGGCGCTAGGACGTACACATGTTTGATGAACGGACTTCTGAAACTGAAGAACAACCTTACCGGAAAATGCTGCGCTTCGGCGTGGCGGGCCTGATTGTTCTGGCGGCCTTCTGCGCCGCATGCATTGTGATGGTGCCCGCGGGTGAAGCCGAGGTCATCACGTTTTTCGGCAACCCCGTTCGTGTAGTCACGGAGCCGGGCCTCGCTTGGAAACTGCCGGCGCCGTTCGAAAGCGCCATTCCGATCGACCTTCGTCTTTTGACGACATCGACCGGGCTGCAGGATGTCGGCACGCGCGAAGGCCTGCGCTTTCTGGTCCAGGCTTATGTGGCCTGGCAGGTGCCGTCCGATCCCAACAATATCCGCCAGTTCCTGCGCTCCGTGCGCAATCAGCCGGAAGAGGCCGCACGCCAGCTGCGAAGCTCCGTCAATTCGGACCTGCAGATCATATCGAGTAATTTCGAACTCGGGGATCTCGTGAATGTGGATGCGAAGAAAGTACGCATGGATGCCCTCGAGGACCAGTTGCGTGCGCGGGTCGCTCCGCGGATGCTGCGGGTGTACGGGATTGCGATTCGCCAGATCGGTATCGAACGAATGACATTGCCGGATGAAACGCTGGCGGCCACTGTGGCGCGTATGCGGGCCGAGCGTGAAACTGTCGCCGCACAGCGGACGGCGCAAGGCAATCAGCAAGCGAATGCCATTCGCTCAGAGGCTGAGAAGGAAGCGCGTGAGGTAGTGGCCGAGGCAAACGAAAAGGCCGCGCGTACGGAGGCCGACGCCCTCCAGGCGGCGAATCGCACCTACCAGCGCGCATATTCGAGCGATCCCCGGCTCTACGAAACGCTGCGTTCGCTGGACACGATCAGCCAGGTTGTGGGGAAGGGCACCAACATCATCATCGGCACCAATGCCGCTCCATTCCGCGTGCTGGTCGATGGACCGCCGGGCGCAGTCAAAACGGCTGAGGCCCAGACCGCTGTAAAGCCGGCGGCGTCTGCCGCTGCGAAATCCGGCGCGGCTCCTGCCGATCGGGCGCCTGTCAAGGCCTCGGCGCCCGGGAGAATTCCGGTTCCGGCGAAAAACGCGACAACCACGGAGGCCGCGAAGAAGCGGTGATAGTCGAGCCCGATCAATTGCCGGCCGGCTCGGAGAGCGAGCCCGTTACCGCGCCTGTCGGGCCGCCGCCTCCCGAGGCGGGCGGGCCGATCGCCCAAGCGGTTGTGCTGGGGTTCCGCGCGCTTTACATCGCCTCGGCGGTGCTCGTGTTTTTCTGGATACTGAGTGGCGTGCGGATCATCTCGTCCGACAGCAAGGTTGTGGTGCGCCGCTTCGGCCGCATCGTGCGAGCCCAGCAGAATGGTCTGCTCGTCACCTGGCCGCGTCCGATCGAGCAGGTGCAGGTTCTGCCGGGACCGCAGCGGCAGCTGACCCAGGAAGTTTCCGGATTGCTCGCGCCCACCGACATGTTCCGGACAGTGATCGAGGGCCCGGCTCAGGAGAAAAATTCGCGTACTGCCGCGGTTCCGCGCGAAGGAGTGTTTCTTACCGGGGACTCCAACATCTTACTCCTCAACTCGAGCCTGATCTACCGCATCGACGATCCCATCGCCTATGCGCTTGAAGAGGAACATGTCGCCCCCGCGCTTGACCGGCTGTTCCGCACCAGCGCGGTGCACATTGCGGCGGGCAGAAACCTGAACGACTTCCTGGTCGTGCAAACGAAGGACGATCAGTCAGGCAAGGGGCAGAACCTGGTCGCCCTGCGTAGTGAGGTCCGTGAATCATTGATCAGGACGATGAACGATCGCCTCCACGCGCTGGAGTCGGCGGGCGCGGGCTTGGGAGTGGAGATCGAGCAGATCAACCTCACTCCGTCGCTGACGCCCGGCGCGAAGCAGGCTTTCAATCAGGTGCTGGTGGCAGGTCAGGCGGCTGACCGGGGCGTGGCCGTGGCGCGTACGGATGCGGAGCGCATCCGCCAGCAGGCCAACAGCCAGGCCGAACAGATAACCAGCGCCGCGGAAGCCACGGCGAAGGAGACCGTAACCAAAGCGTCGGTGGATACGGCAACTATTCTGGCGCTCGTGCACGATGAGCGGACTTTTCAAAACCGGGACATACTACTGTTGCGGGAGTACCGGGCCCGCGTGGCGGATATCATGAATCGTGCCGGGCGCGTCACATTGGTCGATCCAAAGAGCGGAGCTCGCGTCGTTCTACCAGGAGTGCAGCCATGAGTGCCACGAAAACTGCCGTACCCGTTATTGATCCGTCCTGTTCGCCTGGCGGCGGGTCTTGTTTCGCGCCTGCCGATGCTGTCATTTCAACGCTCGAGGACAATCGTCCGGGGCGGCTGCTGGACCGGGCCGAGCGTCTCATACTTGGCCTTCGGCTTACGCTGGCGCTGGCGGCGCTGTGTCTGGTCGCGGTTGCCGGCGCAATCTATTTCTTCCTGCCCGCCAGTCGCGGAGTTGCCGACCTGGTAGCCGGCGCCGGCGCCGCGCTCGTCGCAATCCCGGTATTCATCGAAGCGTGGGAAAGCCTGAAGGATCCCAGCCTGGATGGCATCAGCGAACGGCTGATTGGTCTGGCGCTCATTGCCGCCTGGGCCACCGGCGACCTGATGACCGCGGCTTTCCTGCCCATCATCATGACGATCGGTCATGTACTGGAGGAGCGGAACATGCTCGGTTCGGGTGAGGCCATCAGCGCCCTGACCCGTCTGACCGAGGTCGATGTCCTGCGCCTCAAGCCCGGCGGGGGCTCAGAGGTGGTATCCGGCAAGAATCTGAAGGTCGGAGACATTATTGAACTGCGCGCCGGAGAGCGCGTCCCGGCCGACGGGATTATCCGACAGGGCAGCTCGAATCTCGACATCGCCTCCCTGACCGGTGAATCGGTGCCGGTCGAAGTTGGCGAGGGTAACGAGGCGCCGGCCGGCGCGATGAATCTGGACGGTCGGCTGCTGCTCGAAGTCACGCGGACCGGTGAAGAAAGCACCGTCGGCCGGATCATCGCCCTGATGCGGGAAGCCGAGGCGTCCAAACCGCCGCTTACCCGGATGCTCGACAAATACGCGAATCAGTACATGATGCTGGTCATTCTGGTGGCCGGGGCCACATGGCTGATCAGCGGAAGCACGCCGGCGATGCTGGCCGTGCTGGTCGCGTCATGCCCTTGTGCGCTTGCTCTCGCGGCTCCCGCCACCGCCGTTGCGGCCATCGCGGTAGCTGCCCGTCACGGCATCCTGATCAAAGGATCCGGCTTCCTCGAGCATTTGGCGGAAGTTTCCTCGGTGATCTTTGATAAGACCGGCACCTTGACAACAGGCGATCTGCACCTGGCGGGCGTTGAGGCGGTCGAAGGTGTCGATCCCGCAGTGCTGAAGCAACTCGGCGCAAGTCTCGGCGCCGCAAGCAACCATCCGCTCAGCCGCGCCGCCGCGGCCGCGGTGCCGAAGGCGGGACGGTTGGAAATCGAAGACGCTCGCGAGATGGGAGGCTTCGGCGTCACCGGCCAATACAAGGGAGAAGTCGTCGCGATGGGGCGCGCAGACTGGTTCGGGCGCTTGGGCGTCATGGTATCCGCTCTGCCGGCGCACGTCGGACCAATTGCGGGTGTGAGCCGAAACGGTAAGTTCATGGGCTGGCTGCTGTTTTACGATCAGCTCCGCAGCAGCGCTTCCGCGGCAGTGCAGGATCTGAAAGGGCTCGGCGTCGAGCACATGGTGTTGCTGACCGGAGACCGCACCGCGGTGGCCAAACAAGTGGCGGCCGAAATCGGCGTCAATGAAGTCTGGGCCGAAATGCTGCCTGAGCAGAAGCTGGAGCGGGTATTGCATGAGATTAAAAACGGCCACAAGCCGATGGTGGTCGGGGACGGCATTAACGACTCGCTCGCGCTTCGCGCCGGAGCCGTGGGGGTGGCGATGGGCACTCACGGATCCGATATTGCCCTGGCCTCAGCCGACCTCGCGTTGATGACCAACGATCTGCGCCGGCTCGGCACCTGTATTCGGCTCAGCCGCCGCTGCCGCAGCACCATCTCCGTCAACATTGTGATGGGCCTGGCGTTCACGTTTGGGCTCGTGGCGCTGGCGGGCTTTAACGTTCTGGGCCACGCAGCGCCGATCATTGCGGCGATCCTGCACAACGTGAGCACGTTCCTGGGACTTGGCAATTCCGGTCGCCTGCTGCTCTTCGACGAGACGGGCGCCGCCGGAGCAGCGGCGGTCCCACCCACGCCGGCGACCGCTTGATCCGGAAGCGTGTAGGACTGGGTCACGTGGGCGATCCTTCCTTAGGACGTGTCGCCCAAAAACCAATCCGTTTGCGAAAAACCGCTTGCTTGCGCGCGCGGCTCGGAACGGGCTTCTGAGCCACGATCGCAAGGGAGCTGCTCATTTGAAGCATTGGGCGGTGGCTGGAACGCCGGCAATCTTCCGAGTCTGCCGTCGCTGCTTATTCATGGTTCGCCGCGTCCCTTCAGAACATCCAAACCGGTATGATTCGAGGAGTGTCTCAGGAACGGGGCAAAACGGTTCT
Source organism: Bryobacteraceae bacterium (assembly GCA_030036985.1). Classification (GTDB taxonomy): domain Bacteria; phylum Acidobacteriota; class Terriglobia; order Bryobacterales; family Bryobacteraceae; genus BOG-234. The sequence continues at coordinate 7,113 of JASHSD010000274.1, read as the reverse complement.
GGAGGGGTTGTATCAACAACTCCTGCAACGGGGCGTCCAATATTTTCTGCCCTCCAGTCGCGTTGCGATCGCCGGACCGGTTGGGGAGTCCACGCCCCACGTCGTTTTTCACGAGAAATCACACGAAGACTTGAGTTTTGAATGGCTCGGAACCCGGTACACGCTGACCCTTCACAGAGAGACGACCGATCATGAACGCAGGATGCTGCGAAGCATCGGCCGTTTTCTTTCGACAAGATACGAGCTTCTCTTCGACCCCGAGACAGCCGCGCGCGACATGCCGATCTTCGGCGGCCTGACCGAGGATCGTTATGTTTCCACGTTTCTCGAGGCAAGGGTTTTCGCGAACGCCGAAAGCTCCGGCGCTCTTCCCGACCGCGTTTCCGAGGCAATCGAGGTCCTCCGAATCAGCGCGCTCAGTTCATACGAGGACAAACGAATCTCGACCGGAGCGTTGCTCTTCGGATCTCTGCCGGATTCGTGCCACAAGCTGCCGCCTGAGCCCCCGGACGCCCTCGCCTATTCGAGCGAATTGACTTCGATTCGAAGCTTTCACCGGATCTGTGACGGCCTGCGAACGCTCGCCCTGGTGGACGGCAGGGGTCTCATGGTTGAGCTGATCGACGTACAGGAATGGGCGCGGCCGTTCAGCGATATGGAACTCCCCGTTCCCAGCGCGCGGCGCTATCGAACTCACAGCCAGGCAACTCTCTGCGGCGGCCACATATGCCTGGTACTGACGCCGAACGGCGAAATCAAGATTTTCGGCGAGGGTGTACAGTTGTTCAATTTTTTCGACGGCCGCTGGCATCTTACGGACGCGGTCTCGAAGTATGAGACGTGGGAGTCCTCGGTCGGGCGCCGGGACCTGGCCGCGCGGTTGTTCTCAGCGGGACTCAATCTCGCGGAGGAGCGGCGCGGCGGTATGTTTGTGGTGCTCGACGATCCGGCACATGCCCGCCGCCTTGTGAGCGGTCTCGATCTGCTGGAAACCGGCCGCCGAGAGCGTTCCGGCGCCAAGAACCAACTCCACTACTTGTTGCGCAGAACGCGCGCGACCGAGCTTTCACCGGCTGTGCTTGAAAGCATCGCTCAGATCGATGGGAGCGTCGTGCTCGATCGCGATTCAGGATTGCTCGCGTTCGGAGCGATCCTCCGGCACGATTTGTCCGTCGATCAGAACGAGGACATCGGCGAAGGGGGACGCACCTCGGCCGCAATCGGCGCGTCACAGTTCGGCAGCGTCCTGATGGTGAGCGAGGGTGGCCAGGTCTCGTTCTATCGGAAGGGTCATTGCCTCTGGACGTTGTAACGCCCTCCACAACCTCATTCATTCATCGATCGATCGCCACAGCCGGCACAACGCGGCACATGGCGGCGTCGTCGAACTGAATGCCTCCGGGACGGTTCGCGCCGGCGATGAGCGGGACTTGACACCTCGCGCCGAGATCTGTTAATCCCGGCGGCGGGGCGCGACGGCCTCCAACCCAACGCCACGTAGATTTTCCAGCCTGATGTGGGGCAGGCGCTTCGGAGCTGCCGGCCGCCTTCCGGGCGGCCCTGGAATCACGCAAATCCAAGAGTTATTATTGGTCTCGGGCCGGGCAGAAGCCCGGCCGCAGGCCCGAAGACCTGGCCCCACAAAAGACTACGTGGCATTGGGCCTCGAACCACCTCTGTACCGCCTGAGATTTCAGCAGAAGCCCGGGGAGGGAGCGAGTTATGATGCGTGATCCCGTCGAGCATATCGTTGTCCTTATGCTGGAGAATAATTCCTTCGATCGCATGCTGGGCTCCCTGCCCGGCGTGGAAGGAGTTGACCCGGCAAACCTGAAGACAAATCCGGATTATCCGAGCGGCGCTCCAGTCAGCGAGCGCCCCACGTCGGCCCGAAGCATGCCTTCCGATCCGGAGCACGAGCTTGACGATGTGCTCGATCAGATAAACGGCCCCTGCGATGGCTTTGTCCGCGATTTTGCACAACATTTTCCCCAAACGGGATTGGAGCAGCGGTCGGAAATCATGGCGTTTTATGACCGCGGCGCACTTCCGGTGCTGCACACGCTGGCCGAATCGTTTGCGATTTGCGACCATTGGTTTTCTTCTCTACCGGGACCGACGTGGCCGAATCGGTTTTTCGTCCATAGCGGAACGTCCCTCGGCCATGTGAAAATGCCAAACGGCATCTTCCAACCGAATCTCCATCTATACGATCAACCGACCGTTTATGAACGGCTCTCCGACAAGGGAATCGATTGGGCGATTTATTATGGCGACTTTCCACAATCGATTGTCATGACCAGGCAGTGGAGCCATCTCGACCGTTACCACCGAATGGAGCAGTTCTTCGAGGCCGCACAGGGCCTTCCTGAAAAGTTTCCGCAGTATGCGTTCATTGAACCGACCTATTTCGGCGCCGCAGAAAATGATCAGCATCCGCCCGCGGATGTATTCGCGGGCGAGGCGCTGCTCGCCCGAGTCTATAATGCGCTCCGGCAAAACGGTGCTCTATGGCAGAAGACATTGTTCGTTGTTCTCCACGACGAACACGGGGGCTTCTATGACCACGTTGCGCCACCCAAGGCAGTCCCGCCGGATGAGCATACCAAAGAATTTGCCTTCGACCAGTACGGCGTTCGAGTTCCGGCGATCTTGATTTCGCCGTGGATTGCTCCACAGGTCATCAAAGACGAGTTCGATCATACGAGCCTCCTGAAATATGTCGTGGATAAGTGGGGACTGGAAGAACTGGGCAACCGAGTCGCGGCGGCCCACAGCTTCGGTATGTATCTCACGCAACGCGAGGCGCCGCGCATCGATACGCCGGGGATCATTGCCGTTCCCGTGGCGAATCCTGCCCCGAAGACTCGGGACCTCAACGCCAATCAGAATGCGCTCGTGGCATTCAGTCGGTTTCTGGAGACGAAGATTGCCGACGCTGAAGCGAACAACGATGATGTCCTCATGGAGATCGGCCGCCGCCTCGTGAACTCCATGAAAGAAGGAGCGCACGCCGAAACAGCGATCGCGCGATTGGAGAATTTCCTGAAACTGCGCGCTTGACCGAAGCACGCCGGAACAGACGCCGCGTGTCTTATACCGTTCCCGGTGACGATTTCCTCATCAGCCGGAACACCCGGTCCGCAAGACTCTTATGGCGATTCATTTCGGACCGATACGAACAATCTTCGCCAACGTCTCCTGCGTCGCACGGCGGGTCTTCGCTTTCTTCGGACTCCGTCACGTAATGGCGCGGCCTGATGGCGCGGCGGCGGCAGATAGCGCCTGCACCAGATTTTCCCCGTCCGGGGAACCCAGACCCGATGCGGCATCCCAGCCGGGTCCGGCGGTAAAAGCTCCATTGGAACCCTGCGTAATGTCATGAAGCGCGGCGCTGGAAGCGGGAATCGCATAGAGCGCCGGCTGCAGCAGGCCCAGTGATTTTCCCAGCTTCTGGTTGAGTAATGCAATCAGTCCGCTCCAGAGCGGGGCGACGGCGCTGGTTCCGCCGATTACGAACGACTGGCCGTCGACCAGAACCGAATATCCCGTCTCCGGGTCCGCATCACCCGCTACATCCGGTACTCCACGACCGCCCCCGGACGGAGGAGTTATACCGATGGCCGACTGGAAGTCAGGCAACGGAAAAACATTGCTGAACCCGCCGCCGGTGGCGCCACCCTGCGCGCCGTCATTCCATACCGATTCACTTTGAATCACCCCATTCGAAACCTGCAGACTTGTACCCCCACACGCCAGAATATTGGGGCTTGATGCGGGAAAATCAATATGGTTCTGACCATCGCTCGACCCGTCGTCGCCGCAAGCCGCGCATATGGTGACACCCAACGCAGCCGCGTCCTGCGCGGCCGAATCGAAGGCGGTCATCGATTGGGCCGTCCAGGTGGATTCCGCGCCGCCCCAACTGATTGAAATCACCGACGGCTTATACGTTGTATCGTGAATCGCTGTGGTCAGAGCATCCTGAAAACCTTGTGTCGTGTTCGGCGCGAAATAGACGACGATCTGCGCCCCCGGCGCCACAGATCCGACGACCTCGATATCCAGGAACACCTCGCCATCGGCCCCGTTTGGATTTGTCGGCGTGTTTGTCGCCTTGTCGACGGAGACGGAAACGACAGTCGGGTTCGCGACGCCTTCCGATGAAAAGTAGCTTTTCAGATCGGCCGAATCATATCCTCCGCCTAACTCCAGTATCCCGACGGTCTGGCCGGAACCATCCACGTCCAGTGGGAATTGATAAAGCTGCGCAACCTGCCGCGGCGTATACGAGGTTCCTTGCGCCGCACCAGCTTCCGACGGTCTTACCCGGAAATGGGTTTTTGCCTGCGGCCTGTTATCCAGACCCAGAACGGCCTCAACTACCGGCGCCAGGTCCGACGGAAGCTTGATCGCGCCTGTGCGAGCCCGATACTGACGCCCCTCGTGCTCATACCGGCCGAGATTGACTTCGAAAGCTCGCTGCATCTTCGCCGCCGTCCCTTCGAGCTTGACTGTTCGACGCGCGAGCGACACCTCTCCCACCTTCAATTCATGCTCTTTGGCGAACGACCGAAGCTTCTCGACCGCCTCCCGATCGGCGCCGTATTCTGCCGCGAACTTCTCCCGCGAGATGACAGCGCCGCCCGTTCGGCCCACGGGCACGCGCGATTTCCGCTTCAGGATAACGGATACTTCGATGATTTCGTCTGTCGGCTGATCGCCTACGCGAGTGCCAAGGGGCCGCCTTTCGCTTCCAGGAAGTGAAATCTTATCGCCTTTCATGAATCTCTCCTTTTGGCCCGCCGTGGATAGCGGTACGGCTGAAATTGCCGAGCCCCAATTAATAATAATCGGTGCTTTCGGATTTATCGGTTTTGAAACAGTCGGAACGCCGGAATTCGTAGTCTCCGATACGAAATACCGGGCTCACCGCTATTCGCGAAGAACAACGCGGACTGATGCGAGGTTTCGATCGAGTTCCGCGCTCCGGCTACCACTTTGCAGCAGCCTTCCGAACGCGGGAACATGATGCGAATTCTGCGGGAGTACGTGGAAGCCATGGGCCGCTGGCAGGCCATTCTGCACGATTCCAAGACGGGCGCCAATTACGCACCATTCGATCCGCGCGGACGAACCGGCGATACCCGAATCGATTGTGCGGTAGAGAGAGGTTCTCAAGCGAACCATGGTTACGGGTCGAGGCTTGATTGAAACCGATCCCCGGCCCGTAAACGCGCAAATCGCTATTTGACGATGATGCTGCCGTCCGATGCATTCACCGCCACGGCGAAACCTTCCTTGGTGCTGCCGAAAACGATGTACCACACCGGCTCCGGAAAACGCGCGGCCGCGCCCAACGTAAACGACACCGGCTTGTCGGCGTTGTCGCCCTTCTTCAGCCAGTCCGCGGCTTTGGCCGCCGCGGTCTTGTACGCGGCATCCGAATCGATCTTGAAATCGCTGGTCTGAAACGTCTCGACGGCGGTCGTCGGACCGGCCCATGGTTCGGTCTCTCCGGCTTCAACGCCTTTGGAAATGCTCGGAAGCTGATCGGCGACCGCGTAAACGTAAGTGCGCGCCGCCCGCATCGACGGCGAACCAAACACCGCCGTCCACATGCCCGCCTTGCCGTCGACATTCTTGACGCCTGCAATCTCGCCGCTCTTCAGACTGATCGGCATCATGTCGGCAGCCCAGGCGTGCGCGGGCGTATACATTTTGTAGAAGGCGTCCTGCGCCAGTATCGGCTCGGGTGGCCCCGCCGGCTTCTTGACCTCATCGGTCTTCACCTCCGTGGTCTTCGCCGGCTCCGACGAACAAGCCGCCAGAGCCATCGCGGCCGCAACCGCAACAACAACTTCAATAACGATCTTCTTCACAGGAGTCCGCCCCTATTTCTTTTTCATGTTCTTCGTGTTGCCGCGAGGTTCGCTCGACGGCGGGACAATGCCCTTGGCGCGCAGATACACCGCCATGGTTCCGTACATTTCGTTGTCGTGCATTACATTGAAATCGAGGATGCCGAACTTCGTGCGGTCCCGGCCGAACATTTTCCCCATCTCCATTGCGTTGGCATCCGTCAGCCCGTCGTAAACGGGATCGCAGTAATCGATCGATTCCTTCAGCAGCGCCACGGCATCGGCTTTGGACGTTTTCGATCCGTCAGCCTGTTTCGTTTCGCCCTTCGCCGAGGCGCACAGCATCATCTGTATGGTGGCGACATGCGTCACGGCTTCGCCGAACGTTCTGCTCCCGGGCCCGGGCATGAAGCTGTAATCGGCTTCCGGCATCTTCTCGGCCGCTTTGAGAAGGTTGTTTTTGACGCTGTTGTAATTGGCCTTGAGTTCGGTTGTAAGCGGGTTCGACTGCGCGTAAAGCGCGGATGCCCCCCCGATGAGAACGAGCAACGCTGTCGTCAGTTTCATTCGCCTCTCCATTGTTCCGGGTATAATCCAGTACTCATTTATATCACCAGCTTCTATATCACCAGCTTCGGGATTTTGCCTTCCCGTTGGGGGCGCGACGTCCGCTACCGTAAGGGAGTGGTCTTCGTCTCCGGTTTTGTCCTGACTCCCGGCGACCGCTCCCTCACCGTCGCGGCTCAGAATGTCGCGGCTCGGAACGGATCCCATGTCGCGTACACCACGCCGCGGGATAATGACTTCGGTGAAGCGCGAAACGCCGGTTCCCTGCAATGGCTGTACGGAATGCTGCCGAAGCGGTCAGGGGTTATTCCTGCACCCGGATCGCGGCGACGACATCGACTCGTACCGTCACCGGATGATGGCCGATCCGGCGACCGGCCAAGCCATCTGGCTGCTTGCCGTCGACGAAAACAACGCCTGCGTTTATCTCGGCGACTCGGGATGCACGATCTATGCGCGCCGTCCGCTTCTGTGCCGCAGTTTCGATTGCCGCAAGCACTACCTGATGCTCCCGAAACAGGATCGGGACAATCTGGTTGCGCTCGGTCTCTCCTCCCGGGCCGTATTCAATGCGGGCAGGTCGCGTCTGAAGACTCTGAGTCGGGAGGAGCGCGACGAATGCCGATCCATTCAAAAGGAATTCTTCTTTTATTCCTGATATCCAACGTTAGGTTTAAAGTAGAAT
>JASHSD010000273.1 GCA_030036985.1 Bryobacteraceae bacterium | reverse complement strand
AAAACCGGCAGAAACGTGATCATGGGGATGGCAAGCGCGGTCATGCCGAATGCGATGAAGATCAGCATCTCCATCGCGCCCTGTTTGCGGATGAAACCGAAGCCCTGCTTCATGCCGGTCAGGATGGAATCGCCGGTCCGTGGCGGTTTGAAGTTGATGCGCAGGCTCAGGATGGAAGCGATCACCGCCACGAACGACAGCCCGTTCAAACCGAAGCACCAGGAGGCGCCGACGAACTTGAATGCGAGCCCGCCCAGCACCGGGCCGATCACGCGCGCCAGATTGAACTGAATCGAATTCAGCGCGATGGCGTTGGGGAGATCCTCTTTTTCCACCAGGCTCGGCACCAGCGCCGAATACGCGGGGCCGCCGAACGCCTGCGCCGTTCCCACTACAAACGACGAGACCAGTATGTGCCAGATTTTGATCGTGTGCGTGGCAATCAGAATCGACAGCGTCAGCGCGCTGGTCATCTGCACGATCTGCGACATCATCAGGAGCTTGCGGCGATCCATGCGGTCGGCAAAGACCCCGCCGACGAGCGAGAAAAAGAAGATCGGAATATCGCCGAGAAACGCGTCCAGGCCCAGCAGAAACGCGGAGTTCGTGATCTGCAGAACCAGCCAGTTCTGCGCCACCTCCTGCATCCATGTGCCGATGCTCGAGGTGCAGGCCCCGATCCACAGCAGCCTGAAGTCGTGATATTGAAATGCTTTGAAGGTGCGGCGCAGCACGCGGAGGTTCGCTAAGGGAGCTGCGTCTGGCGATGAATCAGATGCAGCAGATTCCCGTCGCCGTCGTTAAAGAAGACAAGGCGGTTGGTCCCGAGGGCGAAAGGCTCGCCGAGAAAAGTCACGCGCAGGCTTTGCAGATACGCGTAGGCGGCCTCGAAATCGCTGACGGCGATGGCGAGGTGACGGATTCCCGGATTCTTGTTGTCGGCCATGTTCTGCGGCGGCCGCGATCCCTCACCGGGGATGATCTCGAGGATCGAACCGTTTGGCGATTTGACGAAATAATTTCCCGCGTAGGCGAAATTAATATGGAAGCCGAGATGGTCGACGTACCACTGCGCCAGCTTTCCTGGGTCCGGCGAAGCGATCGCCGTGTGCTCCACGCCCTGAAACATAACTAGAGATTGTAGCGCGGGGCCACAACCCAACGCCACTTGGTTTTTTGTGGGGCCAGGCCTTCGGGCCTGCGGCCGGGCTTCTGCCCGGCCCAAGACCGATCGAAACTACTATCAAACCCGCAGATTTGCGTGACTCCAGGCCGCCCGGCAGGGCGGTCTGGAGCGCCGAAACGCCGGCCCCACAAGATCGCGCCCTCGCGGTCGCGGCTCGGAAAGGTGTTCTCCTTACCGAGCCGCGCGCGTAAGCAAGCGGTGGGTTTCGCCCGATCTAATTCGCTTCGGGCTTCTCCGCGCGATCGATAACCAAGACCTGGACCGGACCCTTCGTCGATTCCAATCTCAACCCCAGCTGTTCCCGCAACGCCGTGAAGATGGACGGCCCGTCGGGCGGAGGTCCATCAGACGGCGCGGGTGCTCCGACCGTTGCCTGCCCCGGATCGGGCGTATAGTTGACCGTGTAATCGTACTTCGCGCTCAGGCCGGTCTTGTCGATCACCGGCCGGCCCAGCAGATACGCGAGATTCCCGGCAAGATACTCCAAAGGGACGGCGCGGCTCCAGATGCGGCCCCGCGTGACTTCAAAGGCCGGGCGCTCGTCCGCGTTCGCCGTTTTGACTCTCGGACCCTCCCTGGCCACGACGAGTTCATAGACCGGCGCCTTCCGGGTCTTCCAGTGAACCAAAAGCTTGAAGCGGCCCTCCAGGAGCGACTGGAGCATCAGACTCAACTGCTTGTTGCTGTCCGGCCAGGGCGGAAGCGGCGCGGCGGCCTTCGCCTCGACCGTGAACCTGTCGGTGCTCAGCCAACCCGGGCCGCCGGACATGCGCGGGTCCGCAACGCCGTATGCGTTGGAAATCAGATCTTTGAGCGTGACATTCGTGGCGACGTACACCCGTCCGCCCGGGAGCAGACGATAGCCGAACCGAGAGCTGTTCGGGTCGCCCGGTTTGACCGATGCCACCTCGAATGCAGGCCTCGGCGCCGGTTGCGCAAACACGACGGCAGCAGCAAATCCCACCACACCGAGTTTCGTCATACCCACTTTTATACGTAAGAATGGGCCGACGGTTGGCAGGGTCGCGCTGCCGACAGCCGACAGCTCGCGTACAATAATCCCACAATGTCAACGCTTCCGAATAAACTTCCGACTCGACGCAGGGCTCTCAAATGGATTGGCGCGGGCGCGGCAGTGGCCGCGGTCCCGCGAGGCCTGTTCGCGCAGGAGCCGACCTTTCCGAAAGGCGCGATCATCCGCGCGATTCTCAAGGATTACGCGCCGGAGGAACTGGCGGGCGGGGCCACGCTTTTCCATGAGCACCTCCAATTGTCGCCGGATTTCAGCGCCAGATTTGCAGCCGCCTCCGCCGCCGTGCGCGCCGCGAATGGTTTGCCTCCGCTTCCCGCGCGTGGCGGCCCGGGCCGCGCCCGCGGACCGGCCGAGCCGCCGCCCGACATCATGCACAACGTGGATCTGATGTCGGAGGAAGTCGAAAAGACAAAAAGCGCCGGCGTGGCCTGCATCGTCGATGCCGGACATGCGGACATGGGACGCGACATCAACTTCATCCGTCAGGTCTCCATGAAATCCGGGATGCCGATCGTCGCCGGCGGCGGTTTCTACACGCAGCCGTTTTATCCGAAAGAAATCTCGACGATGAGCGAAGAACAGATCGTCAAGGCGCTCATCAAACAGGCCGACGACGACACGCTCGGCGTATACGGCGAAATCGGCTCGTGGGACGAGATCACGGCGGATGAGCGCAAGGTCTTCCGCGCCGTCGGCAAAGCGCACCTCGCGACGAATCTTTCCATCTTCACGCACACCGGAATTCCCGGCAAATCGGCGATCGAACAGCTCGACATTCTCGAAGACGCCGGCGTAAAACCGAACCGCATCGTTATCGGACACCTGGGCAATCTCGTCGACCCGAATGTATACGTGCACAAAACGATCTGCCGCCGCGGCGCTTTTATCGGCTTCGATCGCCAGGGCGGATTCAACGACGCCCAGCAGGTTCCGATGGTCATGGCTCTTATCGAAGCGGGTTTTGCCGACCACCTGATGTTTTCCGCCGACGCCTCGAGCGGCTACGCGAAGACGGTGACCGTATTCCTGCCCAAGCTGAAAGCCGCTGGCGCGAGCGATGAAGTGCTGCACGGGATCATGGTGAATAATCCGCGCCGCTTTCTCGCGTTCGTTCCGAAACGGCCGCGAAAAAAATGAACGAACGCGTTCAAATAACGCCGGCGGTGCCGGCTATTGACCCTTACTCCAGTTCGTCACCAGATTATTGGCGTCCACGCTGCCGATCCCGTTCGAGAAGCTCCAGGCCGAGCTCGCGGGATACGCCTGCGAAAACGTGCTGTCGGAAACCGAGAGACCGCCGCCCCAGGTGGTGCCGTTGATGCGCTCGCCGCGGCCGTAGTCGACGTTTCCCAGAGAACCGTAGCAGTTCTCGGGTCCTCCGCAGTTCACCGTGATGTCGCCTTGCGCGATGCTGTGGAAAGCGCTGGGTTCCTTCTGCGCCAGGACGTAATAAACCGCGTTGGGATTGCCCTGCGCGCTGCCCTCGTTCTGGTTCACCAGGGCCTGAATACCAGCCATCACCGGGGTAGCCACCGACGTGCCGCCGAAGCCGGCCCAATTGTCGGGCGCGCCCACGCAAGGCGAGCCGCCCTGGTCCGGATCGCTGAAGCAGACCACGGAATAGTGGCCCCAGATGCCGTCGGAAGCGAACATGGAAACGTCGGGGATGTCGCGCACGCCGTCGTTCGGAATGCCCGACAGACCAGTCTGCCAGGAGGGCTTGGGATAGCCTTTGCAGGTTCCGTTCGAAATGCCGAAGAACGCGGGCGTGCCGCTGAAGCAGTTGCTCGGACCGCCGCTGCCGGCGGCGACCGCGACGTAATCGTTGTCAAATGCGATGCTGCTGTTGCAAAAGCCATTCGTGCCGTAGACGACGGAATAGCCGTTATAGCCGGCGAGCAGACTCCCGGCGCAGGAATCGTTCCACGGAATCTCGGGGATGTAAGACAACGCCGATCCGTAGTTCGTGGCGGACGTGCTGGTGGCTTGGTTCCAATAGGTGCTGTTCGTGCCATTGAGCGTATCGGAGAAATCGGTCCCGCCCACGGCGACGTTGTACTGCGTGGACGCAGTCCCGCTGACCCCGATGCCGTGGGTCGCGTTGATTCCGCCTGCGTCGCAACTGGCGGCGCCTTCATCGCCCGCCGCCACAAATACGGAGATGCCCTCGGCAGCCGCTTGCTGGTACTGGGAGTTGATCGCGGCGTTCAGGGTTGCGCCGTCTTCCGCCTCGCATTCGCCATAGCTGATGCTGATGATCTGGGGCGGATTGCTCGAGTTGACCAGGTTCTGCCCGGAGATCATCAGACCCGATGTGACGCCCAAGTCGGCGCAGGAGGCGACGACGATCGCCGCATTCGGGGCCGCGGCGCTGGCCCATTCGGCATCCAGCGTGGCTTCGCTGTCGTCCGAGGTGATGCCGGGGTTGACGCAGTTCGCGGTCCCGGAAGTCGGCTCGGGCTGCAGCGTGGTCAGCGATCCGGAAGAGTATTGCGTAAGGCCGAATTTGCTGCGAAATGTGTTCCAGTCGGACGTGCTGTAGAGGTTGCTGTCTTCAACCACCGCGATGGTCTGGCCGGTTCCGGTAATGCCTTTACTGAACAAAGGATTGAAATCGTAAATGGTAGCGAGGTCGGCAGGAACGACGGCTTCCGTAGTCTGGCCGTCTTCGGTGAAAGTGTATTGCGGAACGCTTTTGGCCTTCCTGCGCGCCATCTTGTGGGGCGTGAAATCATGCAGCGAAACGATGCCCGCGATCACGGGCGCGAGCGCCTCCGGAATCCGCGGATCGCTGAAGTTGGCGATATGACGGACGCCGTTCACGCTCAGGTTGTGAATGGTGGTGCGAAAGGCGGTGCGCACCTGGCCGGCATTACCGGAAAAATCGATCACCATGTTGTTCGGGTAAACGAAATTCACGGTGAATCCCTGGGATCGCAGCCAGACTTCGACGGTCCGCAGGTCGGAATCCGTGGCGCCGTATCTGGCGCCGAATTCCGCCGCTGTCAGCCATTTGTGAAAATTTGGCGACGCGGGGTTATACAGGTCGGCGACCGCCTGCTCGACCGCCTGTTCCTGAGCGGGCGAACGTTTCAGCTGGATTAGCATGTGATCCATCGGCAGGTCGTCGGAGACGGCGCCCCGGTCGTTGGCGGCGTTGGCCTCGGGACGGGTATTACCCGCAAGCGTCACCAGCCTGGTTTCATCCACTCGTCGCCGAATCAACGGCTCTCTGACGGTTTGCGCTTCCAGCGGGACAGCGCCGCC
>JASHSD010000272.1 GCA_030036985.1 Bryobacteraceae bacterium | reverse complement strand
AATGTCTCGACGGACCACGGTGGCTGCTTCGCGGTGGATCAAAATGTTGGTGTCGAGAAGGACCCTCATTTGCCCGCGCCTCCTGCAGGACAGCTGTCAGCACACATTTTAATATAAAACATAAAATATCACTAATGTTTTGTTCGCTATGATGCAATAAACGTGCCATGTCTGCGGATCGGGCGGGCCGATTGTGTTGGGGGGACCGCCTCGTTCCAATTTTGTCGCGTGCCGCGACCGTCGTTGCTCTGTCGGGCGTTGTCGCGTATCCTCAAGGCAATGGTGCACTTACACCCGATGAGATTGTACGATTGTCGCCGCGCGAGCGGCTCGCGTTGATTGCGCGGCTTTGGGACAGTCTCGAACAGGAGCAGGTTCCGTTGACTCCTGTGCAGCAGGTCGAGCTTGAACGCCGCCAGATTTCGCTCGATGAAAACCGGGCCAGTTGCGTCACGTGGGCTGCCCTAAAGGCTGAGTTGGAGCGGCGCTGCCCGTAACGGTGCGCAAGGGCCGGGATGAGTCCCGGCCCGGCAGGCGTGAGCGCCTGCGCCACGTCAGGCTCGGCGGGCTTCGTCGATGCGGCGCAGTTTGTTCAGGAACTTCGGCAGCAGGCTTAGACGCAGGGCGTTGGGGCCGTCCGACAGCGCCTTCTCCGGTTCGTCATGCACTTCCACGAAAACGCCTGAGATGCCGACGGCTACGGCGGCCGATGCCAGTGGCTCGATGAACTGGGGCTGGCCTCCGGATACGTTGCCAGCGCCGCTCGGGAGTTGCACGCTGTGCGTTGCGTCGAAGACGACCGGCCATCCGGATTCGGCCATGATCTTCAATCCACGCATATCGACCACCAGATTGTTGTAGCCGAATGACGATCCGCGCTCGGTCAACACGACCCGTTCATTGCCGGTCGATGCCACTTTCTCCGCCGCGTGATGGATATCGTGCGGCCCCACGAATTGGCCCTTCTTGATATTCACGATCCGGCCGGTGCGGCCCGCTTCGAGCAGCAGGTCGGTCTGGCGGCAGAGAAACGCGGGGATCTGGAGGATGTCTACAGCTTCTGCCGCTACCGCGGCCTGGGCCGGCTCGTGAATATCCGTAACAACCGAATAGCCACGTTGCCGCAGACGCGCGAGGATTGCGAGCCCTTCGTCGATCCCCGGACCGCGATAGCCCTTCAGGCTGGTGCGGTTCGCTTTATCGAACGACGCCTTGAACACCCACGGAAAGCGCGCTTCGCAGGCGATCGCGCCAATCGCGTCGGCCATGCGGTTGACGTGTTCCTCGCTTTCGATCACACACGGGCCGGCGATCAGAACGAGTTGCTCGGGGTTCTGAAAATCGCTGAACCGGATCGGCATCAGGCGTCGCCGTCCGGAACGAAGGCGGGCTCGGGCAGCAGCGGCGCTTCCTGCGCGGCGAGACGATGCGCGCGGAATCGGCAGGCGGCACCGATGAAAGAGCTGAACAACGGATGCGGCTCCAGCGGCTTCGACTTGAACTCGGGATGGAACTGGCAGCCGAGATACCAGGGATGGTTCTCGATCTCGCAGATCTCGACATAGGTCGTGCCGTCGGGCGTCTCGGGCGTTTCGCCGGTGATTTTCAGGCCGTGCGACGTCAGAGTTTCCTCGAATTCGCGGTTGAATTCGAACCGATGGCGATGGCGTTCGCTGATCAATTTGGCGCCATATGACTTATACGCGAAACTGCCGGGTTTCAAAACACACGGCCACGCGCCGAGCCGCATGGTGCCGCCCAGCGCGTCGATGCCTTTCAGCTCGCGCAGCTTATAAATCACGCGCTGCGGTGCGGACGGATTGAATTCGGTTGAGTTCGCTTCCGTCAGGCCGCAGACATTGCGCGCAAATTCAATCACCATGGTCTGCATGCCGAGGCAGATGCCGAAGTAGGGAACTTTTTTCGTGCGGGCGTATTCGATCGTGTTGATCATGCCCTCGATGCCGCGCTTGCCGAAGCCGCCGGGCACAAGAATACCGTCGAAGTTTTCGAGTTCCCTTTCAAGTCGTCCTTTTTCGAAGCTTTCGGCTTCAATCCAGTGGATATTCACCTTCGCGTTATGGGCGATGCCGCCGTGCAGCAGCGCTTCTTTCAGACTCTTGTAGGAATCCTCATACTCGACGTATTTGCCGACCAGCGCGATGTCCACTTCGTCCCTGGGACTCTGCAGCCGGCGGAGCATGGCGGTCCAGCGTTCGAGATCGCGCGGTTTGGAGGAGTCGAGATAAAGGTGCCGCAGGATGATTTCGTCTACTTTTTCCTCGGCGAAGGTGAGCGGCACTTCATAGACGGAACCCACATCGCGCGCGGTGATGACGGCTTCGGGATCCACGTCGCAGAAGAGCGCAATTTTGTCCTTCATTTCGGAAGGAAGAAACCGCTCGGCGCGGCAGATCAAAATGTCCGGCTGGATGCCGATTGCACGCAATTCTTTCACGCTGTGCTGGGTCGGCTTGGTCTTTAATTCCTGAGCGGCGTTGATCCAGGGGACCAGCGTCACGTGGACGAAGATACAGTTTTCGCGCCCCACCTCGTGCCGCACCTGGCGGATGGCTTCGAGAAACGGCAGCGATTCGATATCGCCGACGGTGCCGCCGATTTCGCAGATCACCACGCAGACCTCGTCGGAAAGCTTCTTGATGGCGGCTTTGATTTCGTTGGTGACGTGCGGAATCACCTGGACGGTTTTACCGAGGTAGTCGCCGCGGCGCTCGCGCTGGATGATCTGTTCGTAGATGCGTCCGCTGGTGAGATTGTTGGCGCGGGTGAGTTGGGAATGGGTGAAGCGCTCGTAATGGCCGAGGTCGAGATCGGTCTCGGCGCCATCGTCGGTGACGAAGACTTCGCCATGCTGGAACGGGCTCATGGTGCCGGGATCGACGTTGAGATAGGGGTCGAATTTGCGCAGGGAGACGGTCAGGCCGCGGCTTTCGAGCAGGCAGCCGATCGACGCGGCCGCGATGCCTTTGCCAAGGGAAGAGACTACGCCGCCGGTCACGAAAATGAACTTAGCCATTCGCGATGTGTGCGCCCGAGAGGCTCTCCTTCCGCACGGCGGCGCCGGCGGCCCGGAACATCGCCTGCACGCGCTCCAGATCGGCGGGCGTGTCCACGCCGAAGGATTCGTAATCGGTTTCGACCACCCGGATTTTGAAGCCGTTTTCGAGGGCGCGCAGTTGTTCGAGACGCTCGGCACGCTCCAGCGGTCCCACCGGCAGATCGGAATATTTCAGCAGGAAATTGCGGCGATAAACGTAAAGCCCGATGTGTTTGAAGGGCGCCGGCGAAGCATGCGGAATGGTGGCGCGAGAGAAATAGAGGGCGTTTTCGAAGCGGTCGGTCACCACTTTGACGACGTTCGGATCGGCGATTTCGCGCGGGTCTTCGATGCGCTTTTTGAGCGTGCCCATAGAAATGGCGGATTCCTCGAGCAGGGGCAGAATGGCGGCGTCGATGGCGTCGGGATCGATCAACGGCTCGTCGCCCTGGATGTTCACGACGAGATCGACGTCGTCGAAGGCGGAGGCGATTTCGGCCACGCGGTCGGTGCCCGAAACGTGGTCGTCGCGGGTCATTTTGGCGCGTCCGCCGAAGGCTCTGGCGGCTTCGTAAATACGATTGTCGTCGGTGGCGATGACGATGGGACCGAGGTAGCGGGCCATCGACGCGCGCTCGTAGACGTGTTCGAGCATGGTGCGCGAGTCGATAATGGCAAGGGATTTGCCGGGGAAACGGGTCGAGGCGTACCGGGCCGGGATTACGCCCAGGATTTTCCGATGCACACGCGATCTTACCACAGCATTGAAATATTTCTCCGCAAATGTGTCACGAGAGCGCGCCCGGGGCGGGGACCGCTCCCTCGCGGTCGCGGCTCGGAAGGCAGGTCGAAACCGCTCCCTTGCGGTCGCGGCTCAGAAATTATTTGCGGGTCGGACATTATTTGCGGGTCGGAAATTGTTTGCCCGGAAAATGTTTGCGGGGCGGAAAACGCCGTTCCGAGCCGCGACCGCGAGGGGGCGGTTTCGGGCGCTTTTTACGGTCTTCAGGGGTCCGGGCCTGTGCTAGACTCACGGCATAAGGGGAAGCACGTGATGCGATCCCGCCGGGTTTCGAGTTCGTTGCTGCTGACCGCGTTACTGGGTACTGGGATACTCTTCGCGGGCGGACCTTCCGAGGAAGATCCTGTTAATATCACGCCCCGAGCCAGGCCGACCGCGGCGGCCACGGTTTTCCCCAAGGCGAATATTCGGGTGGATGAGAATGTCGTGCTCATACCCGTAACCGTGACGGATCCGCTGAACCGGTTTGTTACGGGGCTGGATCAGGACGCTTTCAAGGTTTACGAAGACAAGGTCGAGCAGAAGATCGTTTCGTTCGGCAGCGAAGACGCGCCGCTTTCGATCGGCATCGTTTTCGACACCAGCGGCAGCATGGGGGCCAAGCTGGAAAAATCGCGGCAGGCGGTGACGGAGTTTTTCAAGACGGCCAACCCCGAGGATGAAGCCTTCCTGATTGAGTTCAACGACCGGCCGGAAATAGTTACGCCGATGACGCACGACTTGGAGCAGATCCAGAACCGGCTGTTGTTTACGCAGTCGAAGGGCCGCACGGCCCTGCTGGACGCCGTTCTGCTCGCCATGCATACGATGAAATCGGCGCACAATCCGCGCAAGGCGCTGATCATTATCTCCGACGGCGGCGACAACAGCAGCCGCTATACCGAAAGCGATGTCAAAAACCTAGTAAAGGAGTCGGACGTCCAGATCTACGCCATCGGTATTTATGAGCCGGTGCAGAACCGGGGACGATCGCCGGAAGAAGCCGCGGGGCCGGGGCTCCTGTCGGATATTTCCGAGCCGACCGGCGGACGCCACTTCGTGGTTGACAACCTGAACGAACTGCCCGATGTGGCCGCAAAAATCGGAATCGAACTACGCAACCAGTACGTCGTTGGATATAGCCCGAGTAATTCGATACGTGACGGGAAGTATCGTAAAGTTAGTGTCAAACTGGTACAACCGAAAGGATTGCCTCCCCTGCACGCATTCTGGAGAACCGGGTACTATGCGCCTACGCAGTAGTCTCTTGAAGAAAATCATATTTGCCGGGGCGCTGATTGTGCCGATCGCGTTTATTTCGGTCCATGCCTCCGGCCAGGAGTTAAAAGCGCCGGAGAAGGATTCCGGCGAACCGGTCTTCACGACCGACACGAGACTGGTGCAGCTGCCCGTTACGGTCTCCGACAAGAGCGGACGGCTGCTCACCAACCTTCCGCAGAGCGCGTTTCAGGTTTTCGAGAACGGCGTGCCGCAGACCATCAAACTGTTCAAGCGGGAAGACGTGCCGATCTCACTGGGGCTGATCATCGATAACAGCGGCAGCATGCGCGAGAAGCGCGCGGCGGTGGAATCGGCCGCACTGACGCTGGTGAAGGATTCGAACAAGCAGGATGAGGTGTTCGTCGTCAACTTCAACGACGAAGCCTATCTCGACGCGGACTTCACCAACGATATTTCGGTGATGGAGCAGGGGCTGACGAAGATCGATTCGCGAGGCGGCACGGCCATGCGGGACGCCATCCGCATGTCGGTCGATCACCTGAAGGAAAAAGGCAAGCGCGACAAGAAGGTGATCCTGGTGGTGACCGACGGCAACGACAACGCCAGCACTATCGGGCTTGAAGCGCTGGTTCGGCTGTCGCAGCAGGACAACGTGCTGATCTACGCCGTCGGACTGCTGAGCGACGAAGAGAAGCGGGAAGCGAACAAAGCCAAGCGCGCCCTGAATCTGCTGGTTGACAGCACCGGCGGCAAGGTCTACTACCCGAAGGAGGTTTCCGAGGTGGAGAAGATCTGTCACCAGGTGGCCTACGATATCCGCAATCAGTACACGATCGGGTATACGCCTTCCAACACGGCGCTCGACGGCACTTTCCGGGCGGTCAAGGTGGTGGTGAAGGCGCCGGGGGGGCCGCAGGTGCGCACGCGCAGCGGCTATTACGCGACGGCGGAACCGGCAAAACCGTCAAGACCGCCATCCTGAGGCGCTCCATTTACATGCAAAGGCTGATTTTTACCGCGCTCGCGTTGGCGCCTATTCTTGTCTTCGGCGGGCAGGCGCCGCGGGCTGCGCAGCCTCCGGCCAATGCCGATGCGGGCGAGGCGGTGTTTTCGTCCGACACGCGTCTGGTCCAGGTTCCGGTGTCGGTTACCGATAAGACCGGCCACCTGGTGAAAGGCCTGCCGCAAAGCGCGTTTCAGGTTTTCGAAAACGGCGTACGGCAGACCATCAAAATTTTCAAGGCCGAGGATGTGCCGATTTCGCTCGGCCTCGTGATCGACAACAGCGGCAGCATGCACGACAAGCGCGCGGCGGTGGAATCGGCCGCGCTGACGCTGGTGCGCGATTCGAACAAGCAGGACGAGGTCTTCGTGGTGAATTTCAACGACGACATAGATCTTGATTGCGATTTCACCAACGACATCAAGGCGATGGAGCGCGGTCTGAAGAAGATCGATTCGCGCGGCGGCACGGCCATGCGGGATGCGATCCGGATGTCGATCGACCATCTGCAGGATCGCGGACGGCGGGACAAGAAGGTGATTCTGGTGGTTACCGACGGTAATGACAACGCCAGTAAGTCCGATCTGGCCGATGTGGTTCGGCTGGCCCAGCAGGATGGCGTGCTGGTCTATGCGATCGGGCTTCTGAACCAGGAGGAGCCGCGGGAAGCGGTGAAGGCGAGAAGCGCTCTGGGTAGACTGGTCGAAAGCACCGGCGGGCAGGTGTTCTATCCGAACGATCTTTCGGAGGTGGCCAGGATCGCGGATCAGGTGGCTTACGATATCCGGAATCAGTACACGATCGCCTATTCGCCTTCGAATGGCGCCCAGGATGGCACGTTTCGGGCGATTAAGGTCGCGGTGAACGCGCCGGGCGATCTGGTGGCGCGTACGCGCAGCGGGTATTACGCGACGCGGGAGCGGTAGCAGGCCGGTGGCTGGACATGCGACTTTAGTCGCGTTTCGGGCGAACGGCAAAGACGCGACTGAAGTCGCGTGTCCGGGTTCATGATTCGGTTGATCTGGCGGTTGACCAAAGGCTATCGGCTGCGTCTCTGGCGAAGCCCGTATCTGCGCTGGCGCATCGAAACGTGGTCGGGAATCGACGCCGATTCCATCACGCCGAAACGGTTTCTCGCATTCGCGTGGGAGAACCGCGCCGCCCTGCTGCGCTATCTCGGATGGGCCGCAAGCTCAGGGCGTCGTTGAAGGTTTCGTTTCAGCCGCAACCGCCGGTTTCACGTCGGTCTTGGATTCGGCGGGCGCCGGTTTCGCGTCCGTTCTCGAGTCAGACTTGGGTTCCGAGCCGCCGGACTTTTTTCCGTAATCGGTGGCGTACCAACCCGTGCCCTTGAGATGAAAAGCCGGCGCGGAAAGCAACCTCACCACTTCTCCGCCGCACTCCGGATGAATCGTCAGCGGTGGATCGGAGAATTTCTGAATCACTTCAAAAATTCTGCCGCAGGCACTGCATTTGTATTCGTACAGAGGCATACAACACGATTGTAACGCCCCCGGCCGATCCCCAACCAGCCTGAGCCGCGCGCGCGAGCAAGCGGTGTGCAGGCTGATTCTGAAGAACGGAATGCTTCATTCCCTTCGCGTGTTACGTGAGTCGCGACGACCGCTCCCTCACGGTCGCGGCTCAGAACGGATCCGAGTTCAGAACGGATCCGAGTTCAGCACGGATCCCATTCCCAGGCTTACTTCTTCTTGGTTGCGCGTTTGCGGGTCCCGGCAGTGGCGAACATGCTCGCGGGCAGGCCTTCCACGTCGTCTTTATCGACCGTCAGCGTCAGGTTGTAAGGATCCTTCGTGAACGCGTCGATGACGCCCTTGAACATCACCGGGGTGCCCGGATCGGCGGTCCCCTTGAGCGGTCCCTCAAACTGCAGCGTGACGTCGCCCATGGGGTTATCGACGGCCAGCAGTATCTCCTTCGGAGATGGCTGCGAGACCACTTTGCCGGTGAACATCTTGAACTTCGCGTCATCCGTCTGCGGCGGGATTTCCGAACCCTTGATCGATGCGAAGTAAGCATCGCCGCCGTCGGCCTTCAGAGCGTCGCGGATCTGCCGCCAGAGAGCGAGATCGGGGTGGGCCGTCGCGAAAGCTGCCGCGTCGCTCGCCTGCTCCTGTTGGACCTCCTGCACGCTCTTTATGGAGAAACCGGCGGGCGGTGCGGTTGCGGTCGAGGCCAGCTTCTCCAGATCGCTGAGGCCGGTGGTGTCGCCGTGGTAACCGGAATAGGCCTTCTGCAGGTAGTCGGACGCGGCCTGCTTGTCCGACGCCTTCAAAGCCTCGGGTCCTGTAATCCCGATCGCGCGCGCAATCCAGAAGAACGCCTCGGGGAAACGCTGCACATTCTTTGTCCGATAAATCATGATGCCCAGCGCATAGGCTGTAGAGGCGGAGTTCGGATCGGCCGCCAGAATTTTCTTGTATTCGGATTCGGCGCCCGCGTCGTTCTTTTCCGCTACGTACACGGCGGCCAGCGCCGAATGCGCCTGCAGCTGAATCTGCGACTTGGCCTGAGTCCACTGAGCGTCCGTCGCGGCGGCCGGTTTGTTGGCGGGAGCGAGGTACGTGTCGACATTCTCGGCCAGGTCCTGCGCGGCCTTTTGCGCCGCGGCGAGATCGGCGGGCGAGGGATTCGGCTGCATTGCCTTCGCGGCGATCATGCTTTCCACCTGCGCGATCTGGATGTCGCGGGTGCCCTTATAAGGAGAGTTGGGATATTTCTGCTCCCACTCGTGCAACAGATCCAGCTTCTTCTGCGGTTCGGTTGCCTTCTGTATCTGCTGCGAGAGATTGTATTCCGCCTGCTGATCCGTCGCGGATTCCTTCGCGGCCGGAGCCTGCGCCCACGCGCCCGTCGGGATGACAATCGCCGACATCAACCCTATCACCAGAATTCTCGATAAACGATCAAACACGTTACGTTGCCTCCCGCTTTTGATTGCCACGATCTGCCGACTCCACCTTTACAATTTTCACAAACTCGACAATGCGGAGTATACCGAACCTGCGGCTCTCCGGCAAACCGGGCTCCACTGGAGTATTTGGACTCCGAAAAAAGGCTGCTTGTTCCCGGGCTGTTTTCGGCGCCGCGGTCCTCTTCGAAGAACCGGTCACGCCGAATCTGTTCGAGAATAATGCATAGACGGCCCGTTCGCAAGCGACCGTGCCGAGCCTGACGGCGCCGATCCGTTACCGTGCCGTGGCGACCGTACCCATCCGACCGTGCTGAGCCGTGAGGGAGCGGTGCGCAGGTTGATTCTGAAGCGGGGTGAACTCATCGCGATCTTCGTTTCCGGTTTGTCCTGACTCCAGGCGACCGCTCCCTTGCGGTCGCGGCTCGGCACGCGGCTCGGTGCGGGGCAGCCGCGAAGGCGCTTGTTACAATCGCCCCAGTCACGTTGCGACCCTTCGATCTCGCCGTCATCGTCGCCTATCTCGCCGGGGTCACGTGGTTCGGCGCGCGCTTCCGAAAATGTCAACATTCGCTCAAGGATTACTTCCTCGGCGGCCGCACCGCGCCCTGGTGGGCGATCGCGCTTTCCATTGTTTCCGCCGAAACCAGCACGCTGACGATCATCGGGACGCCGCCGCTCGCCTATGCGGGAAGCTACGTTTTTCTGCAGGTGGTGATGGGGTATCTGCTGGCGCGCGTCGTGATCTCCGCGATTTTTCTGCCGCAGTATTTCCGCGGACAGATGTTCACGGCTTATGCGCTGATGCAGCGCCGGTTCGGCACGCGGGTGCGAAAAGTCACCGCGGCTATTTTTCTGGTAACCCGTTCGCTGGCCGAGGGCGTCCGCGTATTCGCCATTTCCATCGTTATATCGATCATCCTGCATACCGGCGGCATCGCTTCGATTCTGGCGATCGTGGCGCTGACGCTTTTTTATACCTTCGAAGGCGGCATGACAGCGGTGATCTGGACCGACGTCATCCAGATGGGAATGTATGTTTTCGGCGCGGCGGTCAGCTTTTTCGTGCTGCTGGGCAAAATACCGGGCGGATTCGGGCACGTGATCGCGCTTGCGGGTCCGGCGGGCAAATTTCGGGTCTTCGATTTCCACTGGTCGTGGACCCTGCCTTACACGTTTTGGGCCGGCGTTATCGGCGGAACGTTCCTGACCACGGCCAGCCACGGGACGGACCAACTGGTGGTGCAGCGCCTGCTCAGCGCGAAATCCGAGCGCGAGAGCCGGCTAGCGTTGTTCACGAGCTGGGGCGTGATTTTTGTGCAGTTCGCGCTGTTTCTCACGATCGGCGTGCTGCTGTGGGTTTATCGCAGCGGCGAGAAATTCGGGAGCGACGAACTCGACCGGCTGTATCCCGCATTTATCTGGAATTCGCTGCCGGTGGGGATCGCGGGTCTGGCGATGGCGGCTATTATCGCGGCGGCGATGGGGAATCTTTCGGCGGCTTTGAATTCTCTGGCGTCGGCGACGGTGGTGGATTTCTACGAGCCGCTCACGCGATCGCGCTATCGGCCCGCGCATTATCTGAGGGTTTCGCGGCTTTCGACGATTTTCTGGGGCGCGGTGCTGGGTTCGGTTGCGGTGGTGGCGAGTCATTGGGGATCGGTGCTGGAATCGGGGCTTTCCATCGCTTCCGTGACGTTGGGGATTCTGCTGGGCGTGTTTCTGCTGGGCGTGCTGACGAAACGGCCGGGGGAAAATGCGGCGGTTGCGGGCGTGATTGCGGGCGTGGCGGCTATGCTTTTCGTGAAATTCGATACCGCTATTCCGTTTACGTGGTGGGTGCTGATCGGTAGTTCGGTGACGTTCGGGACGGGATATGTGGCGTCGTTTGTAGTGTGGGGATTGGCGGCAGGGCCGAAGCCCTGACCCCACAGGCGTAAGTTTTATGTGGTTCGGACACGCGACTTCAGTCGCGTCTTTAAATGTGGCGCGCAGAAACGCGACTGAAGTCGCGTGTCCAGTTATCCTTGGACACTACGCTGGCGTATGACTGAATTGAAGCGGGATCTGGGCATCTGGGCGGCGCTGGCGATCGTTGTCGGCACGGTGATCGGGAGCGGAATTTTCCGCGTGCCGCAGTCGATGATCCTGAACGTCGGGACGGTGCGGATGGTTTTCATGGTCTGGATCGTGGGCGGCGCGCTGTCGCTCGCGGGAGCGCTGACCTACGCGGAACTGGCGGCGGCGATGCCGGGCGCGGGCGGCGAATATGTCTACCTCACCGAAGCGTACGGGCCGCTCTGGGGCTTTCTCTACGGCTGGACGCAGATGTGGGTGGCGAAAAGCGGATCCATCGCGACTCTGGCCACGGCTTTTTTCGAGTACACGGCCCATTTTGTTCCGAAATTCGAACAGGTGTGGTTTACGGCGGGTCCGTTTGCGGTCAAATACGGCCAGGTTTTCGCGCTGGTTCTGATTCTGGCGCTGGGCGGCGTGAATTATGTCGGCGTCCGCGTGGGCGGCGACGTTCAGGTGGCCGTGACAGCCGTAAAAATCGGGCTGATTGCGCTCCTGATTGGCGCCGGACTGACGTATGCGCATCCGGCTGCCGGCACGCCGCTGCCGGTCACGGCGCTGACTCCGGCGCCCTTCGCCGGATTTATCGCGGCGCTGGTGGGGGCGCTGTGGGCGTACGACGGCTGGAATAACGTCGGGATGGTTGCATCCGAGGTCAGAAACCCGCAGCGCAATCTGCCCGTCGCTTTGATCGGCGGCACAATCGGCGTGATTGCGACATACATGCTGGCTAACTGGGCCTATTTCCGGGTGCTTTCGCCCGCCGAAACCGGCGCGCATAAACTGGTGGCGGCGGAAATGATGCAGCGAATCGCCGGTTCGTGGGGCGCGAGCGCGGTCTCGCTGGCCGCCATGATTTCGATTTTCGCGGCATTGAACGGGTCGATATTGAGCGGAGCGCGCGTGCCCTATGCGGCGGCGCGGGACGGGCTGTTTTTCCGGTCCGCGGCCCGCGTGCATCCGGCGTTTCGCACGCCCGGCGTTTCGATTCTGATGCTGAGCGGATGGTCGTCCGTGCTGGTGCTTTCAGGGAGATACGAGGAATTGTTCGATTTCGTGATTTTCGGCAGCTGGATTC
>JASHSD010000012.1 GCA_030036985.1 Bryobacteraceae bacterium | reverse complement strand
GCGAGTTCGTGCTGCGCAAACTGGTGTTCGGCCGCTCGATCGCTTACTCGCCCTGGCGGCGCGACGTCTTCGAAGCGGACGGCGAGGAGGTCGTCGATTACGAAGGGCCGGGATTCGAGCCCCAATGGCCCGACGACGTGATTGTCCCGGCCGAGGAAGTCAAATCGATCCAGAACTTCAGCTTCGTCATCCGCCGCTACCGCGTGACGCCCGACCAGCTGCTCAAAGGCGAAGCGGAGGGCCGCTACCAGAACATCACCAAAAACTGGAAGACGATCCTCAACATGAGCCAGCACGGCCAGCAGCGCGATTTTGAAGGCGAGGACATCAAGCTCGAAAAGGACGACGCGGAGGGCATCCTCTACCAGCGTCCGCTTTCATCGGGCGAGTGGGTCATGATCCTCGAATGGTACGGCCGCTGGCGGCCGCTGAAGAAGGGCGGCGGGAAGCGCGCGTCGTCGAGCGGTTCTCCGGACGCGTCGGAGTGGGATTTCGACAAGCGTGAGATGCGCCAGCGGGATTATGTCGTGCGCTTCCTGTGGGACCTGCGCCTGATCGTGGGCGTGCAGGACCTCGAAACGCTCTATCCGCGCAAGCGGAAGCGCAGACCCTTTGTCGAAGCGTCGATGCTGAAGTCCGGCGAGTACTGGTCGCCGGGAATGGCCGAGATGCTGATCGACCTTGAGGACGATCTGCGCGTCAACCACAACCAGGCCACTGAATCGGCGCAGCTCGGCAATCAGCCGATCGTTTTCTACCGGCCCGCGTCCGGCTTCAACGCCGAAACGTTCAAGATCGAGCCGGGCATCGCGGTGCCGGTGGATAACCCGGCGAACGACGTCAGGCCGATCACCCTTACACCCAACCTCGCAACGGCGGAGTGGAAAGAGCAGACGCTGCTGGCCTACGGAGAAAAGCTCACCGGATTGAGCGACATGCAGCTGGGACGCCAAAGCGACCGGCCCAACGCGCCCCGGACCGCGACTCAAACGGTCAAGCTGCTCGAAGAGGGCAACGTCCGGATCTCGCTCGACACCAAGGTGCTGCAGGAGGACATGCGCGACGTCCTGACACATTTCTGGGAACTCGAGTATGAATTCAGCCCCGAGCAGCAGTTCTTCCGCGTAACGGAGGAGGACGCCGGCGGCCTGTGGCCCGTGAACAACGGCGGCTCGATGCTGACGTGGGAGGACAGGGACGGCCGCTACGACTTCCGCCTCCAGTTCGCCAATTCTGTGTGGTCGAAGGAAGTCAAAAAGCAGCAGGCGCTGGCGCGATATCAGCTCGATCTGCAGAACCCGCTGATCGTCCACAATCCGCGCGCGCTGTGGCAGGTCACGCGCGACGCGCACGATGCGCTGGGAGATCCCAATTTCGGCGAGCTGGTGCCCGAGCCGCCGCAGCCGGACCTTTCGGTGGACCCGAGGGAAGAGTGGACGCGAATTCTCCAGGGCGAGGACGTCCACGTGAATCCGCTCGACAACGATCAGATTCACATGGTTCGGCACATGAGCGACCTGAAGAAGGCCGAGGCGGATCCGCGCGCCGTGGATCCCGATTCGGTGGCGAAGCTGATCGCGCACTACCGCCAACACATGATGCAGCTGCAGCACAAGAAAATCCAGCAGGCGTTCGTGGAGCAGGCGGTCAACGCCGCCGCGCAGCTCGCCGGCGCAAACCCGCTGCAGTTCCCGGCGGGCCTCTTCGGCAATCCGCCGACTCAGCCGCCCGGCAATCCCATGGCGCAGCCGCCCGAGATCTGGTCGGGCCACCCGGAAGTCATGCATGAGCAGTGAGGCGCGAGATGGACGATTTCACATGGGAAGAGGATGCCGATGGGTTTGATTTCATTGACCTGCTTTCCGAGGCGCACCCGGTAAGACGAAGGTCGGAATCGAACCCATGGACGTATCCGTAGAGTGCCGCTGGCTCTTCCGCGAGGGGCGCGATTCGGAGGGTGAAAAGTACGCCCTCCACATGCTCGTGCATGGCAGCGGGCGCGTCTTCGCCAAAGTTCACGAGGTCCGAGGCTGTTTTCGCGCCGACTTCTACTTTGTGTGTTCGAAGGAGCTGCTCGACACTTCCGAGCCCTACGACTTTATCGATCTCGATTCGGCCAAGCGATTCGCGGAGGAGTCGGTCGCAAAGTGCGATCCGCTCGCGCCGCCGAAGCCAAAGCGTATGCGCAAGGCGACGACGCCCGTCGGGTAAGCCGTCTCAGTAAGCGTAATCGCAGGCAAGAACGTCGGTGGTCATCCACCAGGACGACGTGATGACGTTGCCCGACAGGGTGTAATCGAGCGACGGCGACTGATGCACTCCGTTGCGCCAGCACGTGGCGCCGGTCGCGGTGGGAGTGTGGGCCAGAGTCCACGATCCGGCGGTTGCGGACGCGGCGGGGACCTCGTTGCGCACCGGAGTGACCGGCGCGGCCTGGACGCCCGTCACCGTATAGACGCCCGCGTTCTGGGAAACGGTCAGGTTCAGCGTCAGAGCCGGATGAAGATTGCCGGCCGCGTCCGTGACGACAAGGCCGATGTATGCCGGCGCCGGCGTAACCTGCACCTGCACCTGATTGGCTGCGACAATGGTGGGTTGGATGGTGGGCTGGGTGCCCGCGGACTGCCCGAACAGCGCGAGGGCCAGAAATAGGGCCGCAAAAAACATTCGCTTCTTCATCCGACGTGTCTTTCCCTGATTCTTTTTCGACCGGTCGAATAATCGACCATGGCGAAAAACTGCACTCCGCATTTCAACGATATGGTGGCCGCGCGCGGCGGCTCGGGCGGCGACTCCGGCTTCAAGGCGCCGGGAACGGCCGGGCAGCAGAAAGGCCAGACCGGGAAGCAGCATCCGCCGACCGGCGACGCGGGCATGAAGTCGGGACTGAAGACTCCGCCGCGAACCGTGGTGGATCACGGCAGGAAGGCCTGAGGCGGCCGAAAATGAGCTCGCCGATCGCGTCGCCCGGACTCCAGCGCTGCCTGGGGGCGCCTGTCTTCCTCAGCGCTTGTGCGCGCTTGCGCAATTTCTTCTCGGCTTTCGCGAGGGGCGGCCGGGCCGCGCGTGAGCGAGGAAGCAAAGTGAGTCCCATGGGAGTGAGTACCGCGCCATCGGCGCTGCAATTTCTAGCGGCCGAAGGTCATGCGGCGGCAGGCATGAGCCCGGATGATTACATGGACTTTGCCGAGCGATACGCCGACTTCGTTGCGCAGTTCGAGCAGCGAGGCGGCGACCTCGGACTATGTGAGTTGTGGCCGCTGGGTCGCGTCGGGCGATGGCCAGCGCGCGCTAACTAACTAACTAAGTAGACGCGCGGTCGAGGTCGAATAATCGTTCGTGAAGGTCGAGCAACGGGTAAAGCTGGACGGCGAGGACGCTCGCCGTCTGCGCGAAATGATCGAGTCGGCGCCATGGAAGCTTTTCGCCGGGCGCGTCGAGGCGGAGCTGGCGCGCGCGACATCGGCGTGCGAACGCAGCGCCGCGCCGGTCGAGATCCATCGGGCGCAGGGAGCGGCAATGGCTCTCCGCGCCGTTATGAGGCTGCCGGCGCAGATTCTGAGCGAGGCGCGAAGCGATGACTGAAACCGACCCGGCGCTCGAAACTCCCGCCACCGTCGCCGTGCTCGCCGAGAGCCTGCGCGATCTGAAGGCGCGCCTCTACGGCAACGGCCAACCCGGCGACATCAGGCTCATCCTCGACAAGATCGACAAGCTCTGCGCATATTACTGGATGGCCGTCGGGGCCATGTGCATCCTCGGCTTTCTGGCGCCCATTCTGGTCGATCTCTTCGCGCCGCTCTGGCGTCACGCGAGGCCATGAGACTCGGGAAGCAGGACCTTCGCTTTCACTGGACGACGATCCGCGCGGCGGGGAGCGCAGCGGATTTCCTCGAGCTCGAGCGAACCGCGCCGAACGGCAGCAAGCTTCGGTTCGTGCTGACGCGGGACGAGGCATGCGCCCTGCGGGCGTTTCTCGCAGACTCGTTATCGCCGTCCGAGCCTCCGACGGCCGCGAAGGCGATAAAAGCCTGGCGCAGGCGCTTCGGTCTGCGGGAACAGGCGCGGGCGAAAGCCGGAACGGCGGCGGCCGTCGAATAGAAGACGGTATGATGTCACAACCCGCCGAGACCGTCCCCGCCGCGCGCGATCGCGGCGCCCCCGTCAATCTCGTGAACCGCGCCGCGAACGATCCGGAGGCCATGTCCGGGGTCCGCCGCGAAGTGCGGAGCCTCTATGTCCAATCGGACCGCGTGTCGCAATCGGTAGCGCGGCTCGAGGAGCGTTTGGACGGTGTACTTCGTCCGGCTCCGCCGAAAGAATTGAAGGCTGAAAGGCCGACGCCCGGCTGTGCGCTCGCGTACGACCTGACGGAGATCTGCATGCGCCTGGCGCAGGCGGCGGAGGCCGTCGAGGATCTGTTGGCGCGGCTCGACATCTGATTGGCGACCCCGGCCCGGCATGACTTTATGAAAGGAGAAAACAACACTTCCATGAGAACCGCAATTGCCGCGACTTCCGCGCTGGCCTTCCTCGTATGCATCCAGGCCGCCTGCGGCCCCAAATCCGTCACTGTCACGCCGCCCGCCGCAGGAACGACTCCCGCGCCTAGCGTAAACACAGCCGCGCTCGATACCGTCGAGATCCTTGAGAGCGGTTGCGAAATTGCCGCGCCTATCCTCGGAGGACCGGCCGGAACGCTCCTCGAAAGCTTATGTCCCGCCGTGGTGACGGCCGCGCTCGACTTCATCGCAGGCACGGGAACCGCGGCCGCAGTGAGTACCGCCCTGGGAGCGGCGCAGCAATCAGCGGCATCGCTGCAGGCGTCAGGCGCAATCAGCGCAAGCCAACTTACCTACCTGACGGCCGTCATCCAGGGATTGAACGGCGTCGCAACGATCATCGAGGCGAATGCCGGATCAACCGCCGCACTTCGCGATTCGTCCGCAGGCCAACCGCTGCCAGGACGCCCCGCGCTGACGAAGGACCAAAAACAGCGGGTCGAGAAACTGCGCAAGCGCGCGGCCGCCCTCGAAAAGAAGGCGGTCAAACCGGTCAAATCCGGTTTCATTGAAAATATCGGCATCGCGATCGGCGAAACACTCTTCGGCGGCCGGCGGTAGTTTATGCCGCGCTGGCTGCAGGTCGGGCTGCACGCCGCTCTGATCGGGGTCAACGGGACCCTGACATACAAGGCGCTGATCCCTCCGCGCTGGTCCGTCGCTCTCATGGTCGCGCAGGGCGTTCTCGGGTACGTGGCCCAGCAGTACAACACGGCCGGCACGCCTCAATCCACGCCGGGACCGAAATGACGCCCGCGCCGGCGGTTCACTCTCTCGTTATCGCGGTGCGCTGCCATTTCTGTTCCCGCCAGCTCCCGGCCTTTCGTACACATCAAATCGCGGACGCCCAGACCATCTGCGACGACTGCATCGAGTGGCACAACAAGGCTCTCGAATTTCTGGCCGGCGCTCCCCCGCCCGGATGCCAGGCCTGTGGCGCCACGTGGGAGTTCCTGCGCGATTCGACGCCCGGCGCAGAGGTCCGCATGTATGTCGTTCCCGCCGACGGCATTTATCAGATCCGCTGCGCAACATGCATTCGCGGCTATCTGCCGAAGCGCCGCGACCTTTACAGAGAGACGCCGTTCGGCGCGCGCGCGCTCAAAATTTGGCCTCGTCGGGGGAATCTGTGGGTGATTTGACTGCTTCAGCGGGATTGATGACGGAGGAAGATTCGGAGTTTCCGGCAGGTCGCATCGAAGGAGCGCTGCAGCAGTTCCTCTGATTCCATGGCGTAGACGAGCGGGCCGCCCTCGTCATCGATCCGGTCGTCTAGAATCTGCTCGATGGGTTTCCTTCTCAGA